>NZ_JBNARB010000002.1:0-218022 GCF_049723235.1 Thermovenabulum sp.
CTCAAAATCTATTTTCATCAATGGTTGTGTTTTACTAAACATGGATGGTTAATAAATTATTTATCTTTCAATTTGTTTATTATTACTACTACAGTTTTTCTTAATGAACTGATTTATAATTTCTTCTCAAAAATCGATTTATAATAATGAAAATTATCATAGAAAGTTTTATATAACTTTTCGTTGTAAATCTGCATAGCCCTTCTTAATATTTTATCTTCGAGCTCAGTTATGTCAATTTTACTAAGTATACTCTTCTTCTTACATTTTACAAGCGAATAAGCACATTGAATCGGTATGTCTTTTGCCCTTTGTTCAATTTGTTTTGACATTGAAAAGGGATTACCAGTTTCATAACCTTGGTATGTATAATAAACCGGGATTACTCCTTTATATATTCCGCTAAGGAAAAATTCATCCACGAGAATTGTATCCTCAGCAACTTTCATTTCTTTAACACCAATATCTTCAAACAACACTATCAATTTCGAATAAATGTCTTTAAGATTCTCTTTATCAAGTAATGTATTTATCAGCGATACTTTTCCACTTAATGAAATTAATTCTAATAAAATGTAATCTATTACATTCGGTAGAAATTTATGGTACCATATTTCTCCTGTAAAATTAAGACCTTTTTTTAAAGCACAAGATACAGCAATAAAGTAATTATCTTCAATGTTTGCCTTATGCAAAGCTAATCGTTTTAGTGATTTGTAAAAAATCGAATCATCTATATCATGAAAAAACACATATTCCCCACTGCATAATTTTACACCTTCATACCGTGCTCTAAATGTCCCAACATTGCTTACTAAATTATGTATAACAACCTTATCTCTCAGGTTGTTATATCTTTCAATTTCATGTTTTAATAACTCATTTGAGTCGTCTACAGAACCGTCATTTACAAATATTACTTCAAAACATGGATATTGAATGTTCGATATATTATTTAATACTTGACCTAAATATTCTTTTCCATTATAAAACGGTATTATTATAGAGACGCTCGGAAGTTTTATTTCCTCTATAATAGCTCCATCTTGTTGAAAGCGTATTTTGTTATCATCATTTACACTTTCAAATAACTGTGCATACTTTGGATCTTTTGTCCCTATTGCAATTAACCATGAGCCTACGGGGCTATAACCCCGAAAATATTTCTGCAAATTATGGCCTATCAAGGTAGTTATCCCTTCTGAGTTAATTCTTTTCATGTATCCTGCTTCCGCAACTACGCCGATAACTTCTTCATACAAAGGAATAATCCCCGCCGATCTAAACAGATCTTTAAATGTGAAAAAATCCCTCTCAAATCTGTATTCCCAAGTATTCTTCTCTTGTGAATAATCTTTTGCTATCTTATATATTACTGAACCACTATACGGCACTCCAATAACAATGTACTTGCCTGCTTCAGCCATTTCTTTTAACATTTTAATAATATGAGGATCATCAAAATGTTCAAGAACCCCCACATTAAATACAATATCGTAATCTTTGAAACCTTATAATGGACCCAAGAGTTTGACACAAAATCAAAAAAATTAAGCTATAATGGAACTATGGAAAAAAGAAAAACTTACAAGCCAGAAGAAAAAGCGAATATTGTTCTTCAGTTGCTAAGGGAGGAGAAAACCATTGCCCAGATGGCCTCGGAAACAGGTATACACCCAACGGTTTTATCCCGATGGAAAGCAGAAGCCATCGAAAACCTTCCCAGCCTTTTCACCAGAGGCGCCAGCGAAGTAGAGAAAATGCGCAGACAATATGAAGCCGAAAAGGAGGAACTAACAAAACAGATCGGCCAGTTGACAATTGAAGTCAATTGGTTGAAAAAAAAATCTGCTGAACTCTACGAGCGCCGAAGAAAGACGTGGAATGCTGGACCGGAATGAAAAAGGCATCACCGTCAAAAAACAGGCTGAACTCCTGGAAGTCAACCGCACCAGCGTATATTACCGTCCGGTCCAAAAGCTTGATCCCGATATAGAAATCATGCATATGATTGATGAAATCTACACCAGGTGGCCCCATTATGGATACCGAAGGATAACAAAAGAACTGCAGAACCGAAATATTCCGATAAACCGTAAACGGGTACTGCGTCTTATGCGGCGCATGGGTATATACGGGATAGCGCCTGGGCCGAATTTGAGCAAACAGAACCACCAGCACCACACATATCCTTATCTGCTGCGTGGAGTAAAGCCGGAACGCCCGGATCATATCTGGGGCATTGACATCACCTATATCAGGATGACAGGCGGATTTATGTACCTTGTGGCGATTATCGACTGGTATTCCCGGTACATAGTGAATTGGGAGCTTTCCTCCACGCTGGAAAAAGGGTTTGTGCTCAGGGCACTGCGAAAAGCACTTGCTTCAAGGAAACCGAAAATCATCAACAGCGATCAAGGGGCTCATTTTACCTGTGGAGACTATATTGATCTTTTAAAAGAACACGAAATTCAAATCAGCATGGACGGGAAGGGCCGTGCCACTGATAACGCCATAACGGAACGTTTTTTCCGCAGCCTCAAATGGGAGAAAATATACTATGAAACTTACACTAAACCAAAAGAAGTCTACCGGGCCGTAAGGACATACATCGAAGAATATAACAATACCAGGCCTCATCAGGCTTTAGGTTACGAAACACCTGCCAGTATTTATTACAGGCTGGTTTCATCGGCAGAAGCCATCTAACCACCGCTTAGGTATGATAAACTGGCGGAGGGCGCCAATGTCAAGGTCGGCCTTCAGCCGGCAAAGCGAAACCTTGACATTGATGCGGCCGGAGCCGGTACAATTCAGCATGGGGTGGTTGCTAAAAAATTACAATTACATGGAGGTGCAGCATAGCTTAAAATTTTTGAAAAAGTGTCTTGACAACGGGGTGCACTACACCTTGCTTTTCTAATTCAAATCCACTTCCTAACTTGAAATCACAACCATGTATATTATATCTTTCAGCTATCATTTTAGCTAGCTTAATAGATTCTTCCTCAATATCTATACCTGTCGTTTTTGCTCCCCACAAAGATAATTCTAATGATGTTAATCCTGTACCGATACCAACTTCTAAGATTTTAGCATCTTTTAAATAGAAAAATCTGCTCAATAACTCTGCAAATTCCGAACGAAGAGTAGTTCCAAATGTTTCGTTAGCTATTTTAACAGGATCAGTCTGTAAATAATTTGACCATATCTTTTTCCAACAACTAATATTACCTGAAACTTGGCTGATATTCTCATCATGATGTTTTACATTCCCAAAATCAGTATTATTTTGCGATATTAACATCTTATTCCTACTAAGTGTATTTTTTAATAACCGTTTTATATTCTCTATATGTTTTTTAAAAGAGCAATTATCCGAAACAAATTTTCTATATTCCTCTGAATTATATTCACTCGAAACAATCATGCTGACTGCCTCATCTATCGTATTAAAAATATATTCCTCTGGATAAATCTCCTTTGCTCCATAAAAATTATGAATTACCGGCTTTATTCCCTTTGCCATTGCCTCAGCTATATTGTATCCAAAGCTCTCATGTATACTCGTCGACAACAAATAATTTTTATCTTCCCACCATTCGTCCATATCATCTACCCAACCGTAGAAAATAATATTATTTTCAAGTCCCATCTCTTTTACCATATATTTTAGATAATATTCATATCTTTTATCCTGAAAATCACCAGCCACATGCAATTTATAGCTTGGATCGATTTCCCGCAGTTTACTAATTATCTGTAGCATCATAGCAGGATTTTTCTTATAATTTATATGTGCAACCCAAGCAATATTATAGCCTGGTTTCCTTTCTTTAAACGTAAATTTATTTAAGTCTATCCCATTGTAAACTATTTCTGTTGAAACACTTCCTGCAACATCTGAAAATTCCTTAAAAAATATTTCTCTTATATGTGGAGCAACAAATATCAGTTTGTCCACATTATCCCATTTAATTTTTTTTGGAAGATCACTTAATACTTCATAGCTATGCAACCTTACAATCACTTTTTTCCCTATAATACCCGAATAATTTGTCCCTATTATTGCAACTTCATTTGCCCACTCAAACCAAATTATATCCGCCAAATCTATTGCCTCATATATCTCTTTATCAGTTTTAACCGTAAATTTTCTTACCCAGTAATCATCAGACAAACCTTCAATTATATCGTTTATAAAATTATCAAGGCCTGCAGCACAAATAAAGGCTAATTTTGTTTTTTTAGTTGTGGTTTGGATCTTTTCTTTTAGTAAATAAAATTTATTTTTTAATTCATTTAATAAATTATCGGGAACATTCTTTAGTGCCAATTCCATATGTCTTAAAGCTTTTTCAAAATTACCCTCAAAAACGTATAAATCAGAAAGTATATCATTTATTTCCCACGAAGTTTGGTCTAAATTGAAATATCTCTCGCCAAATTCTTTGACTTTATTCCAATTTTTCATTTGATAATATATTATTGTGAGATTAAAAAGTGCATCTGGATTATTTGGGTATCTTTTTAACATATTATTCAATGTCCCTATAGCTTTATTTTTTTTGTTTAAATTGTAATAAGACAAAGCAAGAGTTAAATAATCATTTTCACTTTGTAGTTCATTATTTGAAAAGTAATTTATTATCTCCTCAAATTTGCCCGAATCAAATAATTCCTGAAGCATAAAATATCTCCCCTTACAAATAAATATTCTTTACTTTTCCCTTGCCGGGTTACCAATCACAACTTTACAAGATTCCACATCTTTCGTTACAACAGCTCCTGCTCCTACAAAGGCATCTTCATTAATAATTTTCCCGGGCAATATTGTGGCGTTCACTCCTATTCTTGCTTTATCCTTTATTACAGGGCCTTTCATTTTTTGGGCTCTATCGGGCTCCCTCCCGGCTGAGTTGTCGTTGGATGTCGCTACGCAGGGGGCTATGAATACTTCATCTCCTATTTGTGATAATGCGGTTATATAGGCATTTGTTTCTATTTTGCATTTTCTTCCTATTTTGGTTTTGTTCTCTACCGCTACCCCCCTACCTATTATGGTCATTTCTCCTATTTCTACGTCTTCCCTTACTGTGGCTAAGTCCGCTATGAGGCAGTTTTGTCCTATTTTACATCCTGCATATATTACTGTGGATGTTCCTATTAGGGTGTTATCTCCTATCTCGCAGGGAGGTATTTCTTTTTTTTCTTTCTGGAATATGCTGTTTTTTGCCCGCATGGGCTGTTTGCCTATTACAGTATTATCATCTATTCTCACGTTTTTACCTATTTTTGTGCCTTTATATATGGTTACGTTATTTCCTATTGTAGTGTTTTCTCCTATTTCTACATCTTCTTCTATTACAGTAAATTTTCCTATTTTTACGTTTTCACCTATTTTTGCTTTTTCTGAAATGAAGTTCATTTTATCACCTTTTCATTTCAATTGTGGAAAATTCTTTAAAAGGAAGTTCTATTTCTTTTTGTTCTTTTGAGGATTTATATATGCCGAGTATGAGTTCTACAGCTTTTTTGGCTTCTTCTGGATTTATCAGGGGTTCCTTGTTTTCATTTATGGATTCTATCAGGTCTTTATACAAAAAGGTGTGGTAGTTTTGAGGTTTTATTGTTTCATCCTTTATTGTTTCTTCCCCTTCTATATGCCATTTTTCTATTTTTTCTAAGGCTTTTCCTCCTATTACTACTGTGCCTTTTTCTGCTATTACTGTGAGCTTTTCTTCTAAGTTTTCTTTGTATACGGATACGGTGGCTTCTATTTGGCCTAAGGTATTGTCTTCAAATTCAATTATAGCCATTGCTGTATCTTCGGCTTCAATAGGTTTTGAGAAGGTATTTATTTTACCAAATATTTTTTTTGGCTTTTTTGCAAGCCAAAGCATTATATCTATTACATGTATTGCCTGGTTCATCAGTGCTCCGCCGTCATATTGCCAGGTGCCCCTCCAGGGTGAGGTTTTGTAGTAATCGTCGTTTCTGTTCCACCTCATTTGGGCGGTTATGTAGTATATTTTGCCGAGCTTGTTTTGTTCCATTATATTTTTTAAGTTTTGTATATGAGGCATAAATCTTAACTGATGGCAAACGGCTGTTTTTACTTGATATTCTTTAGTAAGGTTTATTATTTCATCGCAGTCTTTTATAGACAAGGCTAAGGGTTTTTCCAAGATAAGGTGTTTTCTTTTTTTTATTGCTTTTTTTGCTATTTCGGGCCTTATACCGCTTGAGGTTGCAATTGTTATTATGTCTATTTCTTCATCCTGTAATAGTTCTTCATAGTTTCTGTATGTTTTTATTGATTCATTTTTCTGGGTTTCTTTTTTGTATAGTTCTTGCAATTGGTTTATTTTTTGTCCATCTATGTCACAGAGTGCTTTTAAGGTTATTGTATCATTGTTTTCTATTATAGCTTTTATGTGTTTTTGGGCTATGTTTCCACAGCCTATTATCGCTATGTTATGTTTTTTCATTTTTTTCACCTTTAGAGTTTATATATTTTGGGGTTTTCTTTCCCCTTATATGCGTTTCTTGTATCGAGGATCAGGTTTGAGGATTTAAGAATCAGTTCATAATCAAAGTTTGTGTGGTCTGTGGTTATTATTACTAAGTCTTTTTGTTTTAAGAGTTCTTCGGTTATTTCTACGGATTTGTAGGTTTTTTCTTTATGTTTGAATTCTTTTATGTAAGGATCGCTCACCTCTATATCGGCTTTGTAGTTTTCAAGTTCTTCTATTATTTTTAATACCGGTGTTTCTCTCATGTCGTCTATGTCTTTTTTGTATGTTATCCCAAGGATTAATATTTTTGAGCCCTTTAGGGGTTTCCCAAAAGAATTCAGTATCTCTGCAGCCCTTTCTACGGTGTATTTTGGCATGTATTCGTTTATTTCACCGGCAAGTTCTATGAATCTTGTGTGGTAGTCGTATTCCCTTGCTTTCCAAAGGAGGTAGTAAGGGTCTACGGGTATGCAGTGGCCTCCTATGCCGGGGCCCGGGTAAAATGCCATGAAACCATAGGGTTTTGTTTTTGCGGCTTCTATTACTTCCCATACGTCTATATTCATTTTCCTGCATAATAGGGCCATTTCGTTGGCAAGGGCTATGTTGACGTGCCTGAATACGTTTTCGTATATTTTTTCCATTTCTGCAATTTTTGGGCTTGAGACTTCGAATACTTCACCTTGTAATACGTTCCTGTAAAGTTCTGCCGCTACTTTTGTGCAGGTTTTTGTTACTCCTCCTACTACTTTTGGGGTGTTTTTGGTGTTGTAGATTTTGTTCCCTGGATCTACCCTTTCGGGAGAATAGGCTAAGAAGAAGTCTTGTCCGCATTTTAGCCCTGTATTTTCAAATAAGGGTTTTAAAAGTTCTTCGGTGGTGCCGGGGTATGTGGTGCTTTCTAATACTATGAGCATTCCTTTTTTTAACCTTTTTGCTATTTCTTTTGCGGTGTTTTCTACATAGGAAAGGTCGGGCTGTTTGTATCTATCTATGGGAGTTGGGACACATATGGTTACTACGTCGAGTTCTTTTATAAAGTCGTAATTGTTTGTGGCTTTCAGCAAGCCTTTTTCTACTACGTTCTTTAATTCGTTGTCCAGTATATCTCCTATGTAGTTTATGCCCTGGTTTACCATCTCTACTTTTTTGTCCTGTACGTCAAAGCCGGTTACGTGAAAGCCTGCTTTTGCTTTTTCTACCGCAAGGGGAAGGCCAACGTAACCGAGGCCTATTACTCCTACTTTTGCTTTTTTTTGTTTTATTTTTTCTATTAGTTCTTCTGCAATTTTGTTTTGTATTTTATCCTGCATTTTCCTACACCCTTTCAAAGAAGGTTTTTACAGCTTCCGTTATGTAATATATTTCTTCTTCTTTTAATTCAGGGTATAAGGGTAAGGATAGGGCTTGTCTTGATGCTTTTTCAGCATTTGGCATGTCGCCCTCTTTATACCCTAAGTCTTTGTATGCTTCCTGAAGGTGTAACGGTAAGGGATAATATATACCCGTAGGTATTCCTTTTTGTTCCAAGTAGTTTTTTAGTTCGTCTCTTTTTGGTGTTAGGATTGTGTATAGGTGAAATACGTGTTTTTTATGGTTTTCGTCATATATTTTGGGCAGTGTTATGGGCAAGTTCTTCAGTTTGTCATTGTATAGTTTTGCTTTTTCTATCCTTTTTTGATTCCATTTATCTATGTATTTTAGTTTTACTTTGAGTATTGCTGCCTGTATTTCGTCGAGCCTGCTGTTATATCCTATCCGGCTGTGGTAGTATTTTTTTGTGCTGCCGTGAACTCTAAGTGTCATTATTTTTTCCGCTATTTCATCATTGTTGGTCACTACAAGACCGCCGTCTCCGTATCCCCCAAGGTTTTTTGTCGGGAAAAAGGAAAAACAGCCTATGTCACCTAAGGTGCCTGCTTTTTTGCCTTTGTATTGGGCTCCTATTGCCTGGCAGGCGTCTTCAATTATGTATAGGTTGTATTTTCTTGCTATTTGTATTATTTCATCCATATTACAGGGACAGCCGAAAATATGAACAGGAATTATTGCTTTTGTGTTTTTTGTTATTTTCTTTTTTATTTGTCTTACATCTATGTTAAGGTTATCGTCAAAGGATATGTCGGCAAAAACGGGCTTTGCGCCTACCCTTGATACGGCTTCTGCCGAGGCAAAGAAGGTATAGGGCGTTGTTATTACTTCATCTCCCGGTCCTATCCCTAAAGCATCAAGGGAAAGGACAAGAGCATCGGTTCCGTTTGCTACACCTATTGCATGTTTTACTCCCAGGTATTCGGCAATCTCTTTTTCAAATTCTTTTTCTTTAGGGCCTAATATGTAATTTCCGCTTTCTAAGACTTCCTCTATTTCTTTTTTTATTTCTTTTTTTATTGTTTGATACTGGGCTTTTAAGTCGAGAAAGGATATGTGCATAAACTACAACTCCTTTTCATCTTCTCTTCATTTTCTTTTCAACCTCTTCAAAGGCTTTAAAGGAAAAATCGAAGGCATTTATGTTTTCTCCTTTTATTTCTTCGTAAAGCTCTGCCCTCAAAATTTTTACTCCTTTCGGGGCGTTTATCCCCAGTTTCACCCTGTCCCCGTCGATTTCGACAACGGTTATTTCCACCTCATCGCCTATCAAAAGTTTTTCTCCCTTTTTCCTTGAAAGGACGAGCATTTTAGTTTTCCTTTTCTTTTTCTTTAAATATTGCTATGGGCTGTTTTATTTGATATTCGGGGTTTTCGGCGATGAGCTGGGCACCCAAGCGTTCAAGAGGGTTTAATACTACCGGGGCTTTCAGGTTTACCGTTGTCCTGTTTACATCGGAAGGGACGGTAAGGATGGATAAAACTACCGCATCCTCGATAGAGTTAAGATTCAGGTTTTTCAAATCGCCTTCAGATATTACTGGGTCGTAGTCAGGAAAAAAGTTCACGGGGTCAATTACGGGAAGGGCAAAGCTTTTTTCTTCCACCGACTGAAGCCATTTTATGATATCGCTTCCGGGATGGTCTATGAGGATAAATCTTTTTAAGTTCTCAAATCCAATGATGCCGTTTTTAAAGTTTATTATCTTTTCTTCTTCGATTTCCATTTCACCGAAAAATTTTGTTTCTATCTTCATTTTGCTTTCCTCCGTTTTAGTTTAGGTCTATGTTTTGATTTATTCCCCGATATACCTTTCCGCACAATTTTTTAGCTCTCTCAATAACCCAACGTAAAAAGACTTTATCTTATTGTAAATCGCCTTAGCTTCCTTTTCATCGTAAATATGAGAGGTCTTATTCCTGTCAATCATCATATCTATCCACGCCTCTCCATCGGATACTAATCCTGCTTTGTAACCTTCCTTAATTGCGCTTCTCGGGCTTTTAACTTCAATTCCTTCATATTCAAGAATATCCTTAAGGAGTTTCCATGCAAGTTCAAAGGTAAACTCAAACCTCTGGATAACTCCATCTATAATTATCTCATTCGAAGGTTCAAAATTTATGCCTTCTTCCAGCCTTTGCAAAGCATTTTTAAAGTCATTAAACCTTTCAATTATCCTTTCTCTCATATATTAAAACCCCATCCTTAATTATATTTTCTTTCAAGGAATCCTTTTTTAACTTCTCAAAATGAACTACATCAAAGGAAAGGGCGGTATCCATCTCGTTTATTTCATCTACGAGCAGGTTAAACTCCCTATCCGAAATATTTTCTGAAAAAACGGCTAAATCCACATCCGATGTTTTTTTAAAATCTCCCCTTGCTCGCGAGCCAAAAAGCAATACTTTTTGAACACCGGGATAGTTATTAAATATTTTTGACAATTCCTTTAATATTTTATCATCAATATGAACTTCTCTGCCCTTAATCTTTATATTTTCTGAAGGCATAAAATTTTACCGTCCTTTATAATAAAAATATTATCGTCTAATATCTATATACTGACCTACTTTTACAGGAGTGATCTTTATATAAGGGGGTTTTTCTAAAAAAGGCTTTACCTCGCCGTATTCGTAGGAAACATCCACAGGAAAGGGGGCTACATCCACCTTTACATAGCCTTCCTTTAAATTTGTATCCACCCTGCCTTCGGAAAAGAAAATTTCAGGCGGGGATTTGGGGATTAAATCTACATTGTAGTCCTTTTCGGGGAAGGCGCTTTCTTCCGCCAAGTTCGAAATGGAAATGCCTTTTTCTATCGCCCCGAGTTCGTCACCCTCTCTTACTATTTTTTCCACCGCCTGCCAGGTTAAATCCTGGGCCCCATAAAACCACTGCCTTGAAAGGGTGGGCATGTCGGCGAGGCCTATTTCGGAAAAGGGGGCTTTAAAATCTATTTTTTCAAGTTTCGGGTATTCTATATTTAATTGAAGCTCGGGCTGGCTTTTTTTCAAATCAAAACCGCCGGTGATGTCACCTTTTATATTCATATTACCTTTTTTGTAATTTATCCCGAGCTCACCAAAGGAAAAACGGATATCAAGGGTATAAATTTGCATTCTTTTCACCTTCCAGAAAAACTAGAAAGCAAATAATATTATTGGTAAATAGTGAAAACCTCTCGGCAATAAAAGACATACAAAATATACATATAACATAGATAAGCTAAACATATAAACTTAGGAAAAATAATCGCATCTTAAATATTTAGTATATTAGCAATATGAAGAAGATATTTTTACTAAGAAGTTAAACAATAAAAAACATATGGAATTATCACACAGTCTTTATCATAATTGTGATTTACTAAACTAATGGTAATTATAAAAATCGGCCTAAATTCAGGCCGAAAAAATCTATCTCAAAAAGTCCACAAGGCTTGGCTGGATTACCCTTGCTCCCACGGCTAAGGATGCCCTGTAAACGTTTTCTTCCATTTTTAAGTCCATTATTACCTGTGCAATATCCACATCTTCGGTTTTTGAAAGAAGCGCAGTATAATCTATCCTGTTATTTTCTATCCTCGTTTTTGTAGCTTCTAAGCGGTTTATCTTTGCACCCACCTGGGAGCGGAATTTTAAAAGGGTGTTTATGGAATTATCCAAATCCGAAAGCTTTGATGAAAGGATTTGAGGATTATCATTTTTTAACGCATCCTCTATTTCTTCCACTACCTTAAAAATCTCACCGAATACCTCATCGCCGTAAAGGCTAACGTCCATGGTGTTTAACCTGCCGAGGTTGTACCTCGCAGTATCGTTAGTAAGTTTTACTACGACGGTTCCGTTTCCCAATATGGGGAAATTTTTTAAATCGAGGACAAAATCCTTTGAAGAATCAGGGACGCCGTCTATTCTTTGATCATCCGCATCTACGGTAATACCCGTTTTTTGGGCTACTATGTTATTGTCTTTATCTCTGATAACAATATCTGCCGTTTTTGCAACAGAATCAAAATTGGAAACTTCTAAGCTATATTCTCCCGTAGTTACTCCGCTTCCGATTTTGTTTAAATTAATCGAAGAGGCGTTAAGTTTCGTTCCAGTATCTGATATAATATCCGCTCTTGTAGGTTTAATAAAAGAAGGATTTGCTACAATCTTCCCGTTTACATCATAAGCAAAAGGAGGAGCATCGGTGAAAAATCCTCCGAAAAGGTATCTATTGTTATAAGAGGAGTTGGCCTCCTGAAAAATCTGCTCTTTTAACTGGGTTATTTCGTCTAAAATGGCTTTTCTGTCGCTTTCCGTTAGGGTGTCGTTTGAGCCGTATACCACAAGCTCCCTTATCCTTTGAAGAATTTCGCCTGTGTTTTGAAGTGCCGTTTCGGTGTTTTGAAGCCATGTCACAGCATCGTCCACGTTTTTCGCATACTGGTCTATGGAAAGAAGGGTGTTCCTCAGCCTCATGGCAAAAACAGCAGAAACAGGGTCATCGGATGGAAGCCTGACCCTCTTGCCTGAAGAAAGCTGGTCCTCCTTCTCTCCGAGCCTTTTTAAGTTGTAGGAAAGGTTTCTCATAAAGGCTTCAGTAAGCATTCCCTGTGTTACACGCATTTTTTATCCCTACCTTCCCACAAGCCCCATACGGCTTACTATGGTTTCTATCATCTCATCCATTGCAGTTATCATCCTTGCAGCTGCATTGTAGGCATGCTGGTACATTATCATCTTTGCCATTTCTTCATCTATGGAAACGGAGGAAATCTCCTTTCTCCTCTCATCCAGCTGGCTCACCATATATTCCTGGGCTTGTGCCATCCTTTTTGCCTGCTGGGAATCTATGCCTATCCTTGAAATAAGTGCACTGTAAAAGTCGTCTAAGCTTCCGTTCAGCTCGTTTAAATACTTCTGCCTTAAATCCGCAAGCTTTAAGGCATTGCGGTTGTCCCCGGGAATGCCGGTGGAGGTTTCGGCAGCCGCTATCTTTTTTAAATCTCGGGTAATTTCAGTGTTTACAAATAAAAGGTCTCCCGAATCCTGGGGATTATACTCAAAAAATTCTACACCCGGGTTTCCGTATAAATCATATCCGCTTTTATGTATTTCGTTGAATTTTTCAGCAAATTTTTCGGTAAAGGTTTGTAAATCGTTTAAATATGCCCATACCTTGTTGTCCCTTAATTCGATAAGCCCAACAAGCTCGCCTTTTTTGGAATTTACATCTATATTAAAGCCTACCCATTTGGGTAGTGCTTTTAAATTCGTCTGGTCAAAGCTTATAGTATTGTAATCGGTGCCTTTGACAAGTATTGCCCCACCTACGTTTACCGAAAAGAGCCCGTTTTGGTCTTCGTAGGTTTCTATGTCGACAATTTTTGAAAGCTGGTCCAAAAGAAGATCCCTTTTATCGCGAAGGTCCGCAGCAGTTGTGCCGCTGAGCTCCATATGCCTTATTTCCCCGTTTAAAGAGGCAATCTGCTTTGCAAGGCTGTTTATCTCGTCCACCTTTACCGCTATCCTGAAGTTTACGTCACCTAAAATCTCGTTTAACTGCCTGGAGGTGTGGTTTATGGTGTCCGCGAGGGTTATAGCCCTCTCCTTTACGGTTTCCCTTATCTCGATAGCCTCGGGGTTTTTCGAAAGCTCTTCCAAAGCCTGCCAGAACTTTGTAAGAACAGAAGAAATTCCTATATCCGAAGGTTCGGAAAATACCGCTTCCACCTGTTTTAAGATATCCGTCTGAACGCTCCACTGGCCCAGGGACGAGTTTTCATCCCTGTACTGCCGGTCGGTGAAGCTGTCTCTTATTCTCGTAATATCACCAATAGTTACACCGGTGCCTATCTGCACCGCACCCGCACCGGTAAAAAGCCCTGCAAAAGGTTTTGTATAGGTGGACTCCAAAACCACCCTCTGCCTTGAATACCCTTCGGTGTTGGCATTTGCTACGTTGTGGGCTACGTTTTCCTGAGCCTTCTGGCTTGCAAAAAGGGCCTTTTTAGCTATTTCTATCCCGAAAAATCCGGAGTACATCGGATCCTCTCCTCACAATTTTTTATCAATAATCCTCATGCCTTCCTTTTCCGAAACCTTTCCATCCGCTCCGTATCCCGCTCTAAATTTTCCCGCATCTACGAGAAGTTCGATGGAATTGTTTATAAATTCCAATGCGCTTTTTATTAGCCTTTCGTTTAAACGGTTTTTTTCGTCCAAATTTTGAAGGGTGCTCCTTAATTTGCCGGTTACTTCGTCCATTTCTTTTTTTATTTCTTCCGGAAAAAGGTTGATCATATAGGAAGAATTCACCTTATCCTCATTTAAATTAAAATGAGAAGAAAAGTCTTTTATAAATTCTTGCCTTTCCTCCTCCAATTTTCCGAGTTTCACAATCATTTCCTGTTCTATTGCTGTTATTTCTTCTAAATGCTTTATATCGTTTTTCACCAGAATGTCCGTTTTTTTCTGTGCTATTTCCAAAAGTTCTTCGTAAATGGAAAGCTGCTCTTTTAGATTTTTCAAAAGAACCCCGAAATCCACATCTTTTAACTCCATAAAAAAGCGCCCCCATTTTCTGTTATATTCTTTCATTTAAAAGGTCTTTGATCACCTTCTCGGCAATTTTTTCCGCATTTACCGTGTAGAGCCCTTTTTCTAATTTTTCCTTAATCTCCCTCACCCTGTCTTCCCTCACATCATTTGCTTTTTTGGCTATTTCAAGGGCTTTCAAAAATTCCTTGCCTTCTGAAGAAAGAACAAGTTCATCTTTTTTTAAGTTAACTTCCTTTTTATCCTCGGGCTTTACATTTTCCTTTCTGGAGTAGGTCTCATATATCTTAAAAATTCCCGGAAAACCGCTTTTCTGGATATTCATGCATACCGCTCCTTATATTTTTTCTATTTATTTTATCGAAGAATTCTATAGTCGGGGTGAGGGTTAAAAAAACGCTTCTGGGGGCAAAATTCGCATTTTGGGCTTATTTTCTTTTAATTTCTCCTTATATTTTCTAATTTTCATCCCTTCTGTACCTGGTAATATGTATTTTCCCCTTCATATCACCTTTTTTTTCTAAGGGATTATCTTTGGAAAGTCCAAATCCTTTTTTCATTTCCTCCACACATTTATCGCAGTACCTTCCCGTAAGTATCGGTTCCCCGCACCTTTCACATTTTAAATGTATGTTGATGTTGTTCTTCTTTAATATAAGTCTTCCTTCCTTCAAAAATTCCAGAATTTTTTTTACGGGCACTTCGGTCTTTTCGGATATTTCATCCATCGTGGCTGCCGGAACTTCGTAAAGGTAGTCCCTCACCTTTTTAAAATCCTCTTCTTCTTTTGCAGCACATTCGGGACAAAGATTTCTTGTGGTGTACAAAAAAACCTTCCCGCATACAGGACAATTTCTTAGTTCCAAAATAAAACCCCCTTTACCCTCTCGCTAAGGTTATTACGTATACTTTTTTTGCCCCTCCTGAAAGAAGGGCTTTTGCACACTCATCGGCTGTATTCCCGGTAGTATAGACATCGTCCACCAAAAGTACGTTTTTGCCTCCTACCGGAGAGCCTATCTTAATCTTAAAGGCATCCTTTACATTTTCATCCCTTTTCTCCCTCGGCAGGGCAGTCTGGTGCTCGGTATTTCTTGTTCTTATTAATGCATCCCTTACCTCTTTTTTTGTCCTTTCCCCCAGCTCCTTTGCAAGAAGCAGGGATTGGTTGAATCCCCTTTTTTCTTCCCGCTTTTTATGGAGGGGCACCGGAACGATGACCTCTATATCCTCAAATCCGTATCTTTCATACGCCTCGAACAATTTTTCACCAAAAAAGGTAGAAAGCCTTCTTTCTCCATTGTATTTAAACTCATGAATCAGCCCTTTTAGCACCCCTTCGTATACCCCGTAAGCCCTGGCCTTCTCAAAATAATGTTTTTTCCTTCTGCAATCATAGCAGTATGTGGATAAATCTTTATATAGGGGTTTTCCGCATTTTTCGCAAAAGGGAGGGGATATCATTTCTAACCCTGAAAGGCATTCCCCGCAAACGGGCATGCCGTTTTCGATTTTTTTACCGCAAAAGGTGCAGTTTGTTTTAACAGGGTACAGGGCATTTAAAAATGATTCTGCGATTTTTTTCAGAAAATCTACCATAATATTTTTCCCTCGTATCTTGTTAGCCTTATATTTCATATTTTAATATTATGAAAAAACTTCTTAAAGAGGTATTTTTATGAATAAAGAAAAAGATTTCGAAAAAATGAAAGAGCTTTTTGGCACCGAAATTTTGGGGAAATTAGCCTCCTCGGGTGCTAATAATCCCTGCTTGATAATTCCGATAATTACCTTTTTGATTAGCAAAAAAATACCCTTTACATTAACTTTTACCCCCGAAACTCGAAACAATTTTGGAAAGGTGGTATTAAACATAACCTTAAGCCAGAAGTTTAGCTTTTCTTTCACCTGGACTTTTGATTAAAAACCCCGGAGGATTAATACTCCGGGGCTATCAAACCGTAATCGCCATCTTTTCTTCTGTAAACCACGTTTATTTCTTCCGTTTCGGCATTGTTAAATACGAAAAAGTTGTGTCCTAAAAGGTCCATCTGCAGGATAGCCTCATCAACGCTCATAGGCTTTACCGGAAATCTTTTTATTTTTACCACCTTGAATTTTTCTTCTTCCTCTTTTCCCATATCCCTGTTTATATCCTCAAGGACAGTAGCTTCCCTGGGGATATTTTTCCTTAACGACCTTACCAGCTTTGTCTTGTATTTTTCAATTTGTTTATCCAACTTATCGGCTACAAGGTCAATAGCCGCATACATGTCTTTGTTTTCCTCTTCTCCCCTTAAAAGTAAATCCCCTGTGGAAAGGGTTACCTCCACAATGTGCCTTCCGTTTTCCACATGCATTTTGACCTTAGCCTCTATGCTGTCGTTGTTCAGGTAATTGAAGTGCCGCGAAAGTTTTCCGATCTTTTTTTCCGCATAGTCCCTCAAGGCAGGAGTAACCTCAAAATTACTGACTCCGCTTACGGAAATTCTCATAAACTTCACCCTTTCTGGGAGATTTTGTTGGTTTTTGTAAAATTTTCTGTAATTTCATTATAGCATATACCCTGTTGTTTAAACAAGTTTTTTTATTCGACCAAAAAGCAGCTGTTTCCGATAAACTCCCTGAGTATTGATGTAAGAGGTATATCCTTCTCGTCTTCAATGGGCAAAAAGTAGTCCAGGAGCTTTAAAAGATAAGAGGCGACGATATATTCCGGGTCATCCTTTGTAATCTGCTTTAATAAAGGCTCCGCGTATTTTTTCAAGACCGCCAGCTCGTAAATTAGTGCCGAATTAAACATCACATCGGCTTCCTCCTGGAAGGCAAAAATGTGCCTTTGCGCACCCCTTTGCACCGAAGGCCACATGGAAATGGTCTTTTTGGCATCGGCACCCCGGCACCGGCTGTCTCTGACTATTCGCCTAATTAACCGCGTATCGGTTGTGGAAATTCTGTTGTGGTTATCTATGGAAATTTGCGTCAGGGCGCTCACGTAGATTTTAAATTTGTTTTCCTTGGGTATCAGGGCGGTAAGTTTTTCATTAAGCCCGTGAATACCCTCTATAACTATGGGCTGGTCATTTTCAATTTTAGTAGGTATTGCGGAAAATTCCCGGGTGCCTTTTATAAAATTATACTTTGGAAGGTAAACTTCCTTCCCCTGAATGAGGGCGGCAAGGTGATGGTTAAAAAGTCTAATGTCAATGGCTTCCAATGCTTCAAAATCCGGTTTTCCATCCTCGCCAAGGGGTGTTTTGTCTCTATCCACAAAGTAATTGTCGAGGGAAATGGAAATGGGTTTTAACCCGTTTACCCTGAGCTGAACCATAAGCCTCTGGGCAAAGGTGGTTTTACCCGAAGAGGAAGGCCCCGCTATCAGGATAACCCTGAGCCTTTCCCTGTTTTCGGCGATCATATCGGCTATCTGGGCTATCTTTTTTTCGTGAAGGGCTTCCGCTATTCTTATTATTTCCCCCGCCATGCCCTTTGATATGTAATCGTTTAAAGCTCCCGCATCGGCAATTTCGAGGATATGAGCCCACCTTTCAGCCTCCCTGAAGATTCGCGAAAGTTTTGGCTGTTCCTTGAAGGGTGCCACTTCCACGGGTTTTTCGATAGATGGAAATTGAAGGATAATCCCGGGAAGGTAGAATTTTAGCTTAAACCATTTTAAAAAACCGGTGGAAGGAACCATATAACCGTAGAAAAAGTCCTTAAAACCATCCAATTCATAAAGATGTATGTGGTCTTTTTTCAGGTATTTTAATACCCTTACTTTGTCCTCGCATCCCTGTTTTTTGAAATACAAAAGGGCTTCTTCCATCGGAACGCTAAGTCTTTTAATAGGATGATTTTTCTCTACCATCTCTCTCATTCTTTTTTCGATCATTTCTACTTCGTCCTGTCCGATGGGTGACTTCCAGTAAACTTCGGTGTACAGCGCATCGCCGAGGGAGTGCTCTATATGAACCCTGCAGTCCGGAAGAACATCATGACAGGCTTTTATAAAAAGCAGGGTAAGGCTTCTTACATAAATCTTCATACCCGTATCTTCAGTCATATCAATAAACCTTACTCTTGTATCTTCCTTTACCATGTAGTTTAACTCACAGAGGACATTGCCTACCGAAGCAGCGGTAACGGGATAGGGAAATTTTTCTTTATGTTTTTCGTAAATTTCCAGAAGGGTAATGGGACTTTCGAATTCCAGTTCGCCTATTCTTTCTACGTAAATCTTCACCCTTCATCACCCCTTAAAAATATCTTTTAGTATTTACATTATAACATAAGTTTTTTTAAAAAAGA
This sequence comes from Thermovenabulum sp., assembly GCF_049723235.1. Classification (NCBI taxonomy): domain Bacteria; kingdom Bacillati; phylum Bacillota; class Clostridia; order Thermosediminibacterales; family Thermosediminibacteraceae; genus Thermovenabulum; species Thermovenabulum sp. Next base: position 18,753 of record NZ_JBNARB010000002.1, read on the forward strand.
AAAAAGGGCGACTTTTCGCCCTTTTATATGAAAAGGTTTAGATTTGCTTCATCTGCCTCGGCAAGATATGTGGCAACTCCCGCAAAATCTATGCCGTCTACAAGTTCTTCCTTCCTTATACCCATTACATCCATGGACATGGTACAGGCAATTAACCTTACGCCGAGCGCTTTGGCATTTTCTATAAGTTCCGTTAGAGTATTCACGTTTTTCTTTTTCATGATATATTTCATCATTTTGGCTCCAAGCCCTCCGAAATTCATCTTGGAGAGGCCCAGCCTTTCGGCACCCCGGGGCATCATTTTGCCGAACATATTTTCGAGAAAACCTTTTTTGACTTTTGCTCCCTCCGGTTTTCTCAAAATGTTCAAGCCCCAGAAGGTAAAAAACATCGTCACCTCATCCCCCATGGCAGCAGCTCCATTGGCTATGATAAAGGCTGCCATGGCTTTATCTAAGTCCCCGGAAAAGACTATAATTGTCTTTTTAGCCATAGTTACCTCCTACACCTTTTTTACTTTGGCTACTATTACATCGCCCTTGTCTTCAAGGCTTAAAAGTTCGTTTTTGGTCTTTTTACACCAGGCCTGCACGTCGCTGTAAAATCCCTTATCCGTCGCTTCTACCACTACCACATCCCCGGGTTCTGCGGATTTGATAGCATTGAAAAGCTGTACTATTGGACCCGGGCACTGCAGACATTTTGCATCCACGTGAATTTCTTTCATTTTTGCATCTCCTCCTTAAAATTATTCCAGCTCAAAAGGCCATGCGGTTACTCCGCCGTCCAATATTTTAATATTTTCAAATCCGAGGTGCTTTAACGTCCTGTAGGCAAGGTACGCCCTTAAGCCCACCTTACAAATAAGGATGGTCTCTTTATCCCTGTTGATTTCGCTTGCCCTTTTTTCTAACTCGTTAAGCGGAATATTCTTTGCTCCGGGTATGGCTCCAGTTAAGAATTCCGCTTCAGTTCTAACATCGATGATTTGAAGGTCAGGACTGCCGAGTTTTTCTTTTAGCGCAAGAGGAGAAATTCCTTCCACCCTGCCGGTAAGCTTATTTACTGCTACGTTTGCGGCAACTATGGTAGAAGACAGTGCCATGGAGAAAGGCGGTGCATAAGCGAGATCAATTTTTGCCAGGTCTTCAACGGTACCCTTCAGGGTTATCAATGTGGCAAGGATATCAATGGGTTTATCCACTACGCCTTCTCCTATCACCTGTCCGCCGAGAACCCGGTGGGTTTTCTTATCTACGATGAGTTTTGTCACAATCGTCTTATGCCCGGGGTAATAGTGTGCTCTGTCGTTTGCCGGAACTAGAACGGTGATGTAATCGTAACCGAGAGCCTTCGCATCCCTTTCGGAAAGTCCGGTTCTTGCCGCATTCAGCTCAAAAAGTTTTACAACAGTGGTGCCAAGAACCCCTTTTAACGAATCCTTTTCTCCCTTTGGGAAAAGGTTTAATGCAGCAACCCTGCCCATTTTATTCGAGGTAGAACCCATGGGATACCAGGCGGGTGAATTTGTAATAAGGTTTATATTCTCCGCACAATCGCCTACTGCGAAAATGTCGGGGATATTCGTTTCCATGTGCTCGTTTACTTTTATGGCTCCTTTTACTCCAAGTTCTATGCCGGCTTCTTTTGCAAGCTCTGTATTCGGAAGGACGCCGATGGAAAGAAGCACAAGTTCCGTATCGATTTTCCTCTTATCGGTTACCAATGCGGTAACTTTTCCGTCAGTTCCTTCTATCGCAACCGCTTTTTCTCCGGTGAAGATTGTAATACCCTTTTTCTCAAGGTAGCTCTGGGCAAGAAGGGCAATCTCCCGGTCAAAATTGGGCAATATCTGATCTAAAAGTTCCACAAGGGTTACCTTTACTCCCTGCTGGGTAAGGTTTTCAGCTACTTCAAGGCCTATAAAACCTCCGCCAACCACCGTCGCATTTTTTACCCCGTATTTTTCCACCTGTTCCCTTATTCCTACCGCATCGTCAATGCTCCTTAACTTAAATACATTCTTCAAATCAGCGCCGGGTATTGGAGGAACAATGGGTTTTGCACCAGTAGCAATAACCAGCTTATCGTAGAAAAAGTCCCTGGTTTCTCCGGTGGTAAGATCCTTTACAATCACCCTTTTTTCCGAGGGAATGATCCTTTCCGCTTTATGCTTTAATAAAATTTCTACCTTTCTTTCCTTGAATTTTTCCGGGTTCATTACCGTCAAATGGGATTTTTCCTTTATCACATTGCCGATATAATAGGGCAGTCCGCATCCCGCATAGGAGACATATTCTTCTTCGGTGATAACCTTTACCTCTACATCAGGATATTCCCTCACTGCCTTGGCCGCGGTTTTCGTGCCTGCGGCTACTCCGCCGATGATTAAAATCTTTTTTTTCATAATTTCCCCTCTTTCCTTTAATTTGTGAAAAACTTCTCTTTTTTCGGCAAAATATACTAAGTGAAATTATTATAACAATTATAATAAAATTTGGTATTTTTTTAAATTGAAATTTTTTTCATTTATTCGTTTGATTCTTTTATTATTATATTATGATTTTTGGATATAATAAATGTCGATTATGATACTTTTTAAAAAGAAAACAGGGGAATTTTGGCGTTTTTCCCCATTTTCTTTTAAATATCCTTCTTTTTCTTGTTATTTTGTGTATTACCTGCTGGCGCCACCACCGCCGCCGGAGCCTCCGCCGAAACCTCCAAATCCTTCGCCGGATCCTCCGGAAAATCCTCCGAATCCGCCGAACCCTCCGAAGCCGCCGCCACCGAAAGGTCCGAAGGGACCCCTGATTATTGGACCTCCCCCTCCTCCGAAAGGCGGTCTTCGGAAAAATCTTCTGGGTCTAATGAAGAAAAAGTAGATAATGAGAAATACGATAATTATCTTAAATATTTCGCCTATTCCTATTTCATCCTCTTTTGAACCGTAATCCTGTAATTTTTCAAGCCCTTCTTTATTCAAATCCATATTGTATTCCTTCGCCACTTCGGCAGCCACCGCAAAAAAGGTGTCGTATATACCCTTTGAGTAATTTTTTTCTTCAAAAGCGGGAAGCGCGTAGGTATCCAATATGAAACCCGCTTTTCCGTCATTTATTGCACCCTCAAGGCCATAGCCCACTTCTATCCTTATCCTGCCTTTTTTATTCAAAAGAAGGTTTTCCTTATTTACCAGGATCAAAATACCGTTATTTTTTTCCTTATCCCCTATACCCCAGCTTCTGAAAAGCTCTAAAGAATAATCCTCTATCGTCCATCCGTCAAGGCTTCCTATCGTCACCACTACAATTTGTGCACCTGTCAAATCATCTATTTTCTTTGCTATTTTTCTCATTTCTTCCTCGGAATTTTCATCAATGAGTTCTGCAAAATCAAAAATATATATATTTGAAGCCGGTTTTTGCGGAACCGGTTCTGCTTTTACTAAACTGGATGTATTAAACCCTGTTAATGACAAGAATAGGATAGCTAACAAAACAGTTAGTAAAATGTATTTTCCCCGGTAATTTTCTTTATAAAACAACATTTTTCTATCCCCTTCACCGGTTAAAATTTGACTTTGGGGACTTCTTTTGCGCCTTCTTCAGACTTAAAATATTCCTTCATCTCAAATCCAAAAAGTCTTGCAAATATGTTTGTGGGAAATGTCCTTATTTTTGTATTGTAGATTTGCACCGCATTGTTGTAATCCATGCGGGCAACCGCAATCCTGTTTTCAGTCCCGGCCAGCTCATCAGCAAGCTGCCTGAAGTTGGCATCCGCTTTTAAATTAGGGTAGTTTTCTACTATTGCAAGAAGCCTTGATAAAGCTCCGGAAAGCTCCGCATCCGCCTCAGCTTTTTCTGCCACGCTCCCGGCCCCGATTAGCTTTTCCCTTGCTTTTGTAACCTGCTCAAAAATCTCTTTTTCATGGGAGGCATAACCCTTTACCGTCTCCACCAGGTTAGGTATCAAATCCGCTCTCCTTTGCAGCTGGTTTTCCACCTGGCTCCATTTGGCGTTTATATTTTCTTCACTTTTTACCAGGCTGTTGTAGGTGCCCCATATATTCATAAAAATTAAAACCATTATTATTACCAGAGCCAGAGTGATTTTTGATATTTTTAAAGCCAACTTATTGACCCCCTTCAATTTTTCTTTATTTTTTCTTCTATATTATGATTATACCAGTAAAAAATTAAAAAGAAATAACATATTTTACGCATAATGTGGTTCAAATGGCAAAAGATAATAAAAAGTCAAAGAAAAATTTTTATAAAAAATATACTGTATACATGTCCAGATTTTTTGTGGTGAAAAATTATTTTTTTGTTAATTTCAGTTACATCAATTTTAAAATTGTAAGTAGGCATAAAATTATATCAAATTCTACGAGTTTACAATTTATTAAAAATTCAAGGAGGTTTGGTTATGTTCAAAAAGACGATAGCCCTTATCACCATCGCCCTTTTATTAACGGCTGCAATAGCAGGTTGCGCCGGTAAAAGCGGCGGTCAGCAAGCCGGTGGACAAAAATTCATCACCATCGCTACCGGCGGTACCGCGGGAACTTACTTCCCCCTCGGTGGCGCACTGGCTGACATCTGGAATAAAAATATTAAGGGGGTAAACGCTACTGCTCAGAGCACCGGTGCTTCGGTAGCAAACGTAAACCTCTTAAGGGATGGAAAAGCTGATGTAATCTTCGTGCAAAACGATATAGCCTACTACGCTGCCAACGGTACTGAAATGTTCAAAGACAATAAATACGAAGACATTAAAGGCCTTACAACCCTTTACCCCGAAACCATTCAGATCGTCACCTTAGCCGGTAAAAACATCAAGAGTGTAGCCGACCTGAAGGGCAAAAAAGTAGCGGTAGGCGCAGCAGGAAGCGGTGCTGAAGCCAACGCAAGACAGATTTTAGAAGCTGCAGGAATCACCTACAACGATATTAGCGCACAATATTTAAGCTTTGCCGAAGCCGCTAACAACCTGAAAGATGGTAACATCGATGCAGCATTCTTGACAGCAGGATTCCCGACAGCTGCGGTTCAGGACATAGCGGCATCCAAGAAAATTGAGCTTATTTCCCTTGACGATGCTCTGGTATCCAAGTTAATGGAGAAATACCCCTACTACACAAAGATTGTAATACCCGCTAACACTTACAGCGGTGTAGATCATGATGTGAACACAGTTGCAGTAAAGGCTATGCTTGCTGTAAGCTCCAAGATGGATGAAGAAACAGCTTACAACCTGGTAAAGACCATGTATGCTAACCTGGATAGATTAAAGGCTGCTCACAAAGCCGGCGAGCAGATCAAGCAGGAAACCGGTAAAGAAGGAATGTCAATACCTCTTCATCCCGGTGCTGAAAAATTCTTCAAAGAAATTGGAAAATAATAGTTTAAATATAAAGGAGGGCAAATTGAGCATTGGACTAGGTCCAATGCTCAATTTATGAAAAAAAGGATTGACGTATTTTTCTTTTTTTTGGTGCTGGTCATTGCAGTTTTCTTTTCCTTTTACAGAGTAGAAAAAAAAGTGATTTTAACGGTATACAATGCGGACAACGGCAAAACCATTCAGATTCCTCTGCAAAACAACGAATTTACCCATGTTTTTATTCATTCCATTCAAAAAACCCCGGTGTATGAGGATTTTAAAGTAGAAAATAATAAAAAACTTCATTTAATAAGGACCAGGTATTTTTCTCTGGGAATAGGGCTTCCCTATGCGGAAGAAGGCAAATTTGAAAACAAAAACGGCGAATTTGTAATGGAAATGAATAGATTTTTTGATACTCTTCCTATCCGGGTATCTCCATTGAAGGGCCATGGAATAATTGCCAATGGAATTATGTATAATTTTCTCGACTTTTCAAAACCAAATGATTTAATAGTAATAAGTGCAAAAGAGCGATGGACCATAAAAAATATAAAAGGAGGGAGTTAATAGATGACGGAAAAAATACGCGAAGAAGCCGCTGTAGACAGTCAGGAGATATTGAGAAAATTTGATAAAGAATCCGATTACAGAGTTTTGAAGGGATTTGCTGCAAAAATAGTAAGCGCTATTGCCATCACCTTTTCGCTATTCCAGCTTTACACTGCAATTTTCGGTGTTCTCGACGCAATGATTCAGCGTTCCATTCACGTAGCCTTTGGTTTTTGCTTGATCTTCCTCTTATACCCGGCAAAAAGCGATTGGCCAAGAGACAGAATACATCCCGTAGATTTTATCCTATCCATCCTGGGAGCTGCCGTTCCTTTATACATCACCGTTTTTTACAAGCAGTTAGTATTAAGAGCAGGAACGGTTACAACCGTAGATTATATTGTTGGAGCCATTGGCGTTTTGCTCGTTCTTGAAGCAGCAAGAAGGGTAGTTGGTCTTCCCATAGTTACTATTGCAAGCTTATTTATTATCTACGCATTGATAGGCCCCTACATTCCCGGCCAGCTTGCCCACAGGGGTGCGGATCTTCCAACCCTTGTTCAGCATCTTTTCTATACAACGGAAGGTATTTTCGGCATACCCATAGGCGTTTCATCTACATTTATTTTCCTGTTTATACTTTTCGGTGCGTACCTTGAAAAAACTGGACTCGGACAGCTTTTCATAGACCTGGCCAACGCCATTGCAGGATGGGCTTCCGGAGGACCCGCAAAAGTAGCAGTTTTATCCAGCGGACTTATGGGAACGGTTTCGGGAAGCTCGGTGGCGAACGTAGTAGGTACCGGAAGCTTTACAATTCCAATGATGAAAAGGCTGGGCTATAAGCCGGAGTTTGCAGGCGCAGTAGAGGCAACCGCTTCGACGGGTGGACAGCTCATGCCGCCTATCATGGGTGCGGCAGCCTTTTTAATGGCGGAGTTTACAAAAATCCCCTACTCCAGGATAATAGGAGCCGCTGCCATCCCGGCACTTCTTTACTACTTCGGTGTTTGGACGGGTGTTCATTTGGAGGCAAAACGCCTCGGTCTTCGCGGATTGAGCAAAGAAGAATTACCCAAATTCAAGGAAATAGTATTAGAAAGAGGACACCTCATAATTCCCCTTGTGGCAATCGTTTACCTTCTGGTAACCGGCTTTACGCCCATGAAGGCAGCTTTATACGCCATATTCCTTTCAATTATTTCCGCTATGCTAAGGAAAAATACCAGGATTAGTCTTACCGATATTATTAACGGTTTGGAACAGGGTGCAAGAAGTGCTCTTGGCGTAATTGCCGCAACCGCCTGTGCAGGCATTATCATCGGTGTGGTTACCCTTACGGGATTAGGTCTGAAACTTGGCACATCCCTGGTAGATTTAGCAAACGGCAAATTATTCTTAACTTTGTTCTTTACCATGATAACTTCTTTAATTCTCGGAATGGGAGTACCCACAACCGCAAACTATGTAATAACTTCAACCATTGCAGCTCCTGCACTTTTAATGCTAAATGTTCCGGTACTTGCCGCCCATATGTTTGCTTTCTACTTTGGTATAATCGCTGACGTTACACCACCCGTAGCCCTCGCAGCTTTTGCAGGTGCGGGTATAGCAAAGGCAAATCCCTTAAAAACGGGATTGAATGCTTCAAAGCTTGCTATCGCGGCATTCCTTGTTCCCTACATTTTCGTCTACAATCCCGCACTTTTGTTGATAAACGTTCAACCGTTAGAAATAATCTGGATTATCATTACCTCTATAATAGGAATAGTTGGAGTATCCTCGGCGGTGTCGGGGTATTTAATCACCAATCAGAGCATAGTTGAAAGGCTTATTTTCTTCATCGGCGGTATCCTGCTCGTTACTCCGGGATTAAAAACAGATATAATCGGCGCTGCATTGCTGGTAATCGGATACCTGGTACAAAGAAGTAAACTTTCAAAAACCGCAAAATCTCACTAAGTGAAAAATAGGAGGAACGAAAAATTCCTCCTATTTTTTTACTTATTCGGGCTTTAATTTTTGGGAGAATTTTAATAAAATGTTTTAAGAAGGGAGGATAGCCATGAACGAATTCATAAATTTAATAAAAACTCGAAGAAGTATAAGACGTTTTTTACCCGAGCAGATAAAGGATGAGGAATTACAAACCATTATCGATGCGGCGATACACGCCCCCAGCGGGCATAATGAACAGCCCTGGCATTTTACGGTAATACAAAACAAAGAATTGCTGGATCATTTTAATGCGGTTATAAAAAAGCTGATGTCCGAATCCGGAGTAGATTGGATATCCGCTATAGGGCGAAGTGAAAAAAGCCATATTTTCCACCATGCACCTACGGTAATAATAGTATCCGGCAAAAAAGGCGCTTACTCTGCCTTAGTGGACTGCAGCGCTGCAACTCAAAACATGCTGCTTGCGGCCCACAGCATGGGTATTGGCTCCTGTTGGATAGGACTTGTAAATTTTCTTTTTAAAATAAAAGAGGAGGTGCAAAAACTTTCCATTCCGGAAGGCTACGAACCCTTTTACGCAATTGCCTTAGGATATCCCGATCCGTCCTTTCAGCCCCGCCAAATTGAACGCAAAAAAGACGTGGTAAATTACATTAAATAAAAAATTATTGCCCGGGAAAAGCCGGGCTTTTACTTTATTTTTATTCATTTAATAGCAACATGAAGCCTTCCAAAAATTTTTTAACATTTACCTTTCCTCTCTCCTTAGACCTGCCCTTTAAAAAATCCATTTCCTTTCTTACCTCTTTATAATCAAACAAAATATTTGCATATCTTAAAAGCTGTTCGTTGTCGTAATTTTCCATTCCCTGCATTGCAAGGTTGCTCAGGGCTTTGGAAATAGCCCTCCTCATCCTCATTTCAATTGCCTTTATATCGCTGGATTTTTTGGATCCTGTATTTTCGTAGTAATCGCTCAAAAACTGATATATCTCCTGCATACCCAGATTATTTCGCTTTATATAATCGTAGTTCTCCAGTAAAATTTTAATATCCTCGGCTCCGGTTTCTGCGAGGATGCCGATATCGGCTAAAATGTAATCAATTCTTTTTGTGGTAGGACATTTTTCCTGTTCGATTTTTTTATTATCTACAATTGCCACGGTTTCCTTGATTTTATCAAGGGTATTCTTCATCTTTATCAGTTCTTCCACCTTTGAAATTACCTTTACGGTTTCCATCACGTTTATGGGTTTTTTAATGAAAAATTCTATCCCGCTTTCATAAGCCTTGCCCACCATGCTCTTTGTTTCCACCTGGGAAATCATAATAAAATAGGTATTTAAAGCCCTTTCTTTCGCTTCCTTTACTATTTCCACCCCATCTTTTCCGGGAAGTAAAAGGTCAATTAGTACAATGTCGGGCTTTACGGATAGGATTTTTTTGAAAGCTTCCTCGCCCTCTTCCGCTTCCGCCACAATTTCTCCCAAACGGTAATTCTCCACAATTCCCGATAAGATCCTCCTTATTGCTTTATCGTCGTCCACCACCATTATTCTAAACTCCAAAGGATCCACTCTCCTTTTAAATCCTGGAAAAATACCTTTCATCATAAGGGATTTCTATAAAAAAGGTTGTCCCCTTTTGTCTTGCCGTTTTTACTTCCACCTTGCCTTCCATTTCTTCTACCAAGTTTTTTACATGAGTGAGTCCTAACCCTGTAGAAAGCTCACCGTTTTCCAGCATTTTCGTAGAAAAACCCGGGTCAAAAATAAAAGGCAGGTCCTTTTTGTCTATACCGTATCCGTTATCGCTGACGGTTATAAAAATCTTATTTTTATTTTCATCAAGATTTACGATAACATTTATAATTCCTCTTTCATTATCTACGGCATCCAAAGCATTTGAAATTAAATTTCCTATTATTGATAAAAAAACAAAATAATTTTTTATTATAAAATTTTTATTATACCGCAATTTCAGCTGAACCTTTTTATTGTAAACTTTCATCCACCTTTCGGTATTAATTTTAATCACATCAAAAAGTGAATTTAACGACATTCCGTCTTTTTCTTCGTCGGGGATTATCTGGGAAAACCCCGAGTTTATCCTCAAGTAATCTTTTTTTATTTCATGAATTTCCTTTGCCAGGTTCAACGCCCTCTTTTTAATCCTAAAAATCTCTTCTTTACTTACCTCACCGCCCAGCTTATTGTATATTTCATAGCTTTCCTTCATCGCGTTCTCCAAATCCATGGTGGATTTTTTTAAGAAGATAAGTTCTGCCTTCAATTGGGATAAAAGGTCCAGGAGTTCCGCATACCTTCTCTCGTGTTCCTCTTTTACTGCAATATTTTTATACCTTTCCAGTAACCAGTAAAGGGAAAAAGTAATAATCGCCCTTAAAATACCTACTCCTACTAAAAAGGTGAATATCTCCTGAAAGTATTTTAAGCTGAGCTCCCTTCTTATCATAAGCTCTACAATATTTCCCGCAATATCGGCTAAGCTCATGGCAGCGACGAAGTTGACGGGGAGGGTAAGAAGGTCTTTTATCTTCAATAATTTTAAAAAAACGCCGTAAGCAAAATAAAACATCATCGCCGGGAAATGCAAATGAACGGCTACTTCCATTGGAGAACCTTTTACCAGTATTCCGAGAATTACTCTGAAAATGAAGACAGTTACACCTGCAAAAAAAATAAGCAGCATTTCTTCTATATCTTTAAAATATAAAATTAAAAAGGAAATTCCTACAACGCCTATGGTAAAGCGAAAAGGGGTTCCGAAGGGATAAAAATATACTTCCCCGAGAATGGCGGTAAGCCAGCCGGCAATTAATAACTCCTTTTTATACCGTATTATTGTTTTAATTATCTTTTCTACAAAAAAGCCTTCCTGCGGTTTTGTCAAAGACTGTTCCTCCCGATAACACTTTATATAAAAAATTGTGGATATCCTTATCTATTATACTGCAATTTTTATCTTTAAAAAATATCAAAAAAAATACCGGCAACTTTGCCGGTTAGATGAATGATTTTAATAATTTATGATTTACATTACTTATTACCGCATGGGATACCAGTAGACCTTCCTCTACTTCTTTAATACCACTGGCTACTGCGGATTTTACTGCTCCTATTTCACCTAAGATGATTACAAGGGATTTTCCACCCATCCCCCTTGCAAGCCTTATTTCAGAAACTACTACATTTGCTCCTTTTGCTGCTGCATCCGCTGCTTTAATAGCCGAAGCAACGCTGAAAGTTTCTATAAGTCCTAAGGATTGTTTTTCTAAACTAATTTCAGATGTTCCATATAATGCTGTAAATAACGATTCGTGAGGATTAGGAATCAAAAGTTCATCCACAACTCCATCTTTAAATTCTTCTTTCCCCGCCTGAAGGGCATTTTTTACTGCTCCCACATCACCGGTAATTAATATTACAAATTTGCCCGGGCAAACGCTTGTTGCAGTAATTAACTCTATAGGTGCCGATTTTAGTATTTTATCTGATGCTACAAGGCCTCTCGTAATCTCTCGAAATTCTAAAAGCCCTAAAGCTTTCATATGTAAATTTCCTCCTTATTCGTTTTTAATCGTTATAGCGATTTCGTCAATTTCGGTAACAATGCCATCAATACTTGCATGAATATTTGCTCCATGCTGTCCTTCTTTAACTTCTGCTATGAGTTCATTTTTATTTACTTTATCTCCTACTTTTACTATCGGAACTGCTGGGCTTCCGGCATGTTGTTTTAATAATATTTTTACTTCCCTTGCATTAATTTTCACATCGGTAAAATCCGCATGATGATAATAATCAGATAATCCCAATCGAATAAGCAGTTTTCGAGCTGAAAATTTTCTATTTTCCCTTTCAGGCCTTTCTACTTCAACGGGCTTTTTATTATATCTCACTTTTTTCTCGGAAAGTATCTTTTTAACGTTTGCATTTACACTTCTTGGACTAAGCCCCATTGGACACGTTATTTCACAAAGGCCACATTCCGAACAAAGTAAGGCATTTGTTAATGATTCTACATCCATTAATCCAAAAGAGACAGTACGCATAATTTTATGAGGTTCTAATCTATGGCCTAATAAATATCTGGGACATAAATCGGTACACATCCTGCATTGACAACAAGCGGTTCTTGCTCTTTTGAGCTGTACATCTATTTTAATTCTTCTTGAATTGTAAGGTAGGGTATTAACGGGTACAACCAGAAGGGCTGATGTTGTTTTTGTTACTACATCATCAAGACCTACTTCTTTCCCCATCATCGGGCCGCCGTCTATCAATATAAAATCCTTTGTTATAGGCCCTCCCGATAAATCGAGAAGTTCATTAAACTTCATTCCTATAGGAACTTTCAATACCATAGGGTATTTTACCGCTCCACTTATAGTAACAAATTTTTCGGTTACGGGTACTTCATCATAATAAGCTTTTTTAATATTAAATAGAGTTTCTACGTTGTGAACAACAACTCCCACATCAAGAGGAATTCCAGCCATCGGAATTTTTTTCCCTAAAACTTCGTAAACAATTACATGTTCATCTCCTGCAGGATAAAAATCGCTTAACTCAAAAATTTCCATATCCTCGTAATTTTTGATTTTTTCGGAAAGCGCTTTTTTACAATCTTCATACTTCTTTTTGATGGCTATAATACCTTTTTTTGCTCCGGTAGCCTGCATTGCTAGCTGCAAACCCTTTAATACTTCATCAGCATACGTCATTATTAATGCCTGGTTTGTAAAAAGTAGAGGTTCACACTCGGCAAAATTTGCGATTACCGCATCACATTTACTATTTAATTTAATATGGGCAGGGAAGCCAGCACCCCCCGCCCCTACAACTCCAGAATTTTTTACCTTCTCTATTATTTCATTATTAATACTCATTTGACATCAATCCTTTTTAGTTAAATGATTCTAAAAGCATCTACCAGTACGCATCTTCTCTGTCTTGTAAAGTTTTTCGCAGAGGTAAGTCCTTCACCGGTAGGTCCTGCTATTGTAAAGGTTGTATAACCTTCTCCGCCTGAACCTATCCCGGCATAAGAAGGGGCATTTTTTACAAAAATGGTGGTCTGAATGGCTCTTGCAAAATTCGTCATATTATCTATATTTTTGGAATGCATTATTGCAGTATGCCTGTTTCCTCCCTCTGCTCTAACCGCAAGTTCTATGGCTTCCTCTACATTTGGAACCCTGACAAAAGGCAGTACCGGCATTAACTGTTCATGATGCACAAGGGGATGATCCTGCTCAACGGGCATTACCACAAGCCTTACATCATTTCCTACCTCTATACCTATCTGTTTCAATATATACGATGCATCTTTGCCAATTAAATCTTTATTTACACTAAAATTTTCATCAAAGATTAGACTGGTCATTTTATCTATATCTTTACCCCTTAATATATAAGCCCCTTCCCTTGCTAACCTTTCTAAAAGCCTGTCAGCAATGGATTCTACAGCTATCAATTCTTTTTCAGCAATGCAGGGAAGGTTATTATCAAAACTTGCTCCGCATATAATATCGTGGGCAGCTTTTATGATATCCGCAGTTTCATCAACTACTACGGGTGGATTACCCGCTCCCGCACCTATTACCTTTTTACCTGATTTTAAAGCTTCATAAACAACTGCTTTTCCCCCGGTTACACAAAGAAGGTTAATCTTAGGATGGGACATTAATGCTTTAGCGGTATCAATGGTAGGTTCAACAATTGTTGTTACCAAATTCTTAGGTCCCCCAGCCTTAATTATTGCTTCATTTATAATTTCTACTGCTTTATTTGAACATAATTTAGCAGAAGGATGGGGGTTAAATACCACTGCATTGCCCGCTGCAAGCATACTTATTGAATTATTAATTATTGTAGCTGTTGGATTTGTGACAGGTGTTATTGAACCGATAACTCCTACCGGAGCCATTTCTACAAGAGTCAAACCGTGATCCCCGGTCCAGCAAAAAGGCTTTAAATCTTCTGTCCCAGGAGTCTTTTTTGCTGCTAAAATATTTTTAACAATTTTATCTTCAACGCGACCCCTGCCCGTCTCTTTCACAGCTAATTCTGCTAAATACCTTGCATTGTTCATACTGGCTTCCCTTATTTCCTGAATTATTTCTTCCCTTTTCTCCAGATCCAGCATGGCAAACTTCTTTTGAGCCCTTGATGCTGCCTCTACAGCATTATCCAAATTATTAAATATTCCGTATTCTTCCCTCGTACTTTCCTGACTCCCTATATTTAATTCTTCAATTATTTTTTTGGCAATTGTTGCAACAATTTTTTCATCTATCATTAAAATTACCTCCTTTAGATTAAATTGCTGAAATTCCAGCCTTTGCAACTATCTCATCTTCATTTACAGTTCCCCCGCTTACACCGATTGCGCCAATCACCTTTTCGTATTTTATTACAGGAATACCCCCTCCGAAAGTAATAATTCTTCCATTCCAAGCATTATTTATTCCGAACAATTCCCCTTCCGGCTTTGCAAGTTCCGAAAGCCTGGAGGTTTCCATTTTCAGCATAACAGCTGTAAACGCCTTATTTATAGCAATTTCTATACTTGCAAGCAAAGCTTCATCCATTCTATGAAAGGCAATTAAATTTCCTCCGGAATCTACAACAGCTATGCACATAGGTTTATTTATTTCCCTTGCTTTTTCCTCAGCCTTTTTTAGCATCTTTAAGGCTGCATTTAAGTCTAAACTTAAAGGGAATTCTTTTTGTTCCATAGCATTTAAAACCTCACATGATATTTTCTTTTTAATTTCTTCCAAAGATTTTTTTATTACTTCTTCCTTTTCTTGATAGAGGGAAAGGGTAAATAGAAAATCAGACAATCTGTTCAAATATCTTATTATTTCAGGACGAATATCCTGCTCCTCCGATAGTCTAACTACACACCTCTCCGCCCTTCTTGCAACCGTTCTTGCAATATGCAGAGAAGATGAAGAAGAATAAGGTCCGGGTATTACAAAATCCTTTTTAAACTCAATCTCTTCCATTAATTCATCTATTTTTTCTTCCAGCCATTTTACATCATCGTCGGTTATCCTTTCTTTTAAAATTCCTTCCGGGTTTTTACAGGCAAGTTCCGCACCTAACTTAAACAGTTCCTTTTCTATTTTAAAAAGATACCCTTTGGCTTTTTGAGTATTTACATTGGAACGTGCAAAAGCAATAATCGCTAATACTTCATCAACTGTCCCGTAAGCCTCTACCCTTATATCGTATTTTTTTACCCTTTCTCCTCCAAAGAGGCTTGTTTCCCCTTTGTCTCCTTTTTTCGTATAAATTTTCATGAACTACCCCTCTTTTTCAATATATTTCTATTTCATCTATAATACCTATTACCGCAGCATCAACAGGGGCATTAGCATCATTCATTATTTTTGTAGCCGTACTTCCTGTCACCAAAAGGACCGTTTCCCCTATTCCAGCACCTACGCTGTCTACTGCAACGAGGTATTTTTCTTCTTCGAGCAATTCGCCGTATTCATTCTTCTTATTAATCGGTTTTACTACTAAAAGTTTTGCTCCCGTAAGTCCTTCATTTTTCTTTGTGGCGACTACATTACCTACAACCTTTGCAATTATCACCTTACCACCTCAGCCTCTATAAATTTTTAAAGAATTCTCCCTAATATAATCCGCTGCAAGAGGAGTAATCACTGCATTCTTAGGGATATGGATTTCATCATATTTTCCTTGATATATAGTAAGATCTTCTCTCGTAACGATACTTCTCTCAATATATACCTTTTTTACAGGTTTATCTTCCTTGTATTTGTCTTCCAAAGAGGATATTTCATCATCTTTTTTATTCAAAAAAAGCGTATTTAATATTTTACATTTTAAATCGGAAGCTTCACACAAAATTACTCCATATTTCTCAATCTTTGTTAAAATTTCACTATAAGCATCTCTCAGCCCTTTTCCCATCCAAATAAAACCCATATCCTGCCAGGGTTTTAAACATGGATCTGCGGCATCCTTAGTAGCAAATACAGGAATCCCACACATCAGCGCATCAATAATTATTTGAGTAGTTAAATTGTCTAAGAAAAGATTTGCAACCTTTGACGCAGTATTTCTTGTAAGTACCGCAATAACTACAGCTTTAAATTCCTTTAAAAATTCTTTTATATTAATATCCTCTTCTCCATCAATAATCACTTTTTCCGCTTCCAATTTTTTAGAAATTTCATCGATATCATGTACTTTGGCAGCATTTTCAGTAAACAATAAGGAATAAACGAAGTCCTGTTCTTTTTTAAGTTTAATCAACTGATTTATGGAAACATTCGCATTCACTTTTCCACCTGTTACAACTACCAGGATTTTTGTTTTATAATATTTTTTTAAAACCTCTAAGACGATTTCTTTTATTCTTTCCTCTAAATCCATAAATACCATCCCCCTTTAAGGGCAAGAAAGAGCTATTCCCAAAGGAGTAATGAAAAGCGGGTATTTTGGAACTACAGCTTTAATACCGAGGGTATTTTCTACAATGTCCTTTAATCCGTAAAGAGCACTTGCACCTCCGACGAGATAAATCGTATCCACATTGAAACCTTTTATATGTCTTTTTATAATTTCCGTTACCTTTTCCATTGTTGGTTTCAAAATGGGAAAAAGCTTTTTTTGATTTTTCTCATCCAATTTCATGGTTTCCGCGTCATCAAAAGAAATATTGAAGTGTCCCGATAGCACCAGGGTAAAATGAGTTCCTCCGGTGGGCTCATCCGCTGTATAAATTACCTTCCCATCCTGTAACACCGATATACCGGTAGTTCCTCCACCGATATCAACAACAGCACCCTCTGAAACTCCAAGAACCCTTGCTGCAGCAGTGGGTTCATCTACAATGTTTAATACTTCTAAGCCAGCCGATTCAACTACATACATTGTCGCTTTTGAATCAGCTATGCCGGTCCCAGGTGGTACAGCACATGCCCCCTTCAAAAGTTCTGTCTGTAATTCTCCATTCAATTCCTCAATCATCTTAGCCACAATATTTCTTGCCCCGATAAAGTCGACTACAAGCCCATCCTTAACTACTTGAGCTCTTTGCATTTTTCCTGCTACGGGCTCTCCTTTATCATCGATTACTGCAACGACTATATTTGCAGTACCTAAATCTACACCTACTCTGTAATTCCCAGCTTTTTTTAAAGGCTGCGAGTTTACACAGGAGGCGAACATCTCACATAATTTTTCACCGTATAGACTATTCATAAAATTCTCCTTCCGTTTTCAAAGAAAGAATTGAAACTCACTCGATAATAATAAAACCTTTACTTCCGCTTTTTACACCTGAAGCATTAGCCTCATCCGTATCGATATGCATTTCTAAAACAAAATTAGGAGAAACCCTAGCAAGAACTTTATCAAATATTACCCTTCTCTCCCCTTCTACTAAAACCTTTAAAAAGCTTTTATCCTTAATTCCGTTTTTCTCTGCAAACCACGTTGGAATATGTATGTGACGCATTGCTGCAATTACACCACTTTCTATTCTTATACCACCCATCGGCCCTACTATAATACATCCAGAAGTTCCTTCATGATTTCCCGAATCTCTTACCAAAGGTTCTATTCCCAGGGTAAAACCATCGGTTTTGGAAATTTCTACCTGAGTCTTTTTTCTTACAGGACCTAAAATTCTCACATTTTGTAAAATTCCTTTAGGCCCCACTATCATTACCGTTTCCTTTGCTGCAAATTCCCCGGGTTGCATCAATTCTCTTAATGGAGTTAATTTATAACCCTTACCAAACAACTTTTCAACATGTTCCGAAGATAAATGAACATGCCTTGCAGAGACATTAATTACAACTTCTTCCATCTTTTTTGACTTAAAATCTATTTCAGATTTTACTTTTTCTACTATTTTTTGAACAATTGCATCAAAGTCATATTCTTTAAACAATTATTTCACCTCTTCATTAAAATCAGTTTTTACATTCTCCTCTCTTTCTCTGTAATGTATGCACAAACTCCGCGGCTCGCCTTTTTTTCTCGGGCATTCAGGATCTTTGCACAAGTTACATGTAGGTTCTCTATTTTCAATGTTTGAAATTTCTTCATTCTCATCAGCATTTTTTACTATTTGAATATCAGTTTTTTCATTTTCTTTAATGCCTTCTTTTTTCTCATCCTTCTTATTTATTTTTTCCTTTTTTTCACTTTCTTCAAAGTAATCTTCTACCTGATTATCTGGCCTTGGTATTACGTGAACTGCGTAAACCTTACCTACTCTTTCAGCCGCAGCCTTACCCGCTTCTACCGCAGCTTTTACGGCCCCTACATCGCCTGTAAATTTTACCGTAGTTAGACCTCCACCTCTTGCAAGTTCATATCCTATTAATTTTACATTTGCAGCCTTTACGCCGGCATCTGCAGCTTCAATTGCAGCTACCAAACCTACCGTTTCAATTAAACCTAAAGCTTTCTTTTCCTGCACAATCTCCCTCCTTTTTTAAAATTTTAGCGGCATATTTTTAACAAGCCTCGCTGCATTTGCTCCTAATAATCTATATTCATCAATAGTGCCCAAGTTGGGATAAATTTTCATGATGGGTCTGCTATAAGGCATTTTGGCATGTTGAAGTACGCAAATCCCATCTTTCCCTATGAATATTCCAATATTAACCCTCGAATCTCTTGCAGCATTCACTGCCATGTATTCCGGTTCTTCACCGAATTTTAAATCGATTTCAAAGGGTACACCTTCTTCTTCCAATCCTTCACATATTCTTTTTAAAAAAGGTTTTACCGAATCCTTATCTTCACAATAAATTTTCACCGCAGGCTTTATTTCTTCAAAAACCCTCATTTTAATTATCCCACCCCGAAAGCACTAACCCCGTTGCTACGGCATTTCTTGGCCCTTCTGTTCCCCTGATATTTCCTCTTCCCGCAACAATTCCGAAATTTGCCAATGTATCCGAAATCATCTCTGGGATTTCAAAATCCAAAGCTGAACCCCCTACCATTATTACAAAATCAATTAATCTTATATTACCTGAAGGTGCTACCTTAGAAAGAGCTCTAATAGCATTTGTAACGAATACTTTTTTCTTTGCATTACGCCTTACTTCCCTTATTTTTTCCATATGTAATTCTGCTGGTAGAGGAATTAAATCTCCCTCTTTCAATAAACATACTCTTGCAAAGGTTTGGGGGTCCAGGGGTTTATCAAAAAACCTGACCGTCCCATCTTCAAGCCTTATGGAAAACAGGCTTTCTACTTTTGCAACGGGGTAGCGTTTTATATCTTCAACCATTTGTTTATCGGAAATACCTAATTCTGCAGCAATTAACATGTTTACCATTTCTCCGGCTCCCGCAAGGTGAACGCTTTTCACTTCTCTTTTTTTGTTCATTAATGCAGCATCGGTAGAACCTCCGCCTAAATCGAGTATTGCAACGGGAACATCGGTGCCCGGTGTTGTTAAAGCTCCTAAAATTGCCATATTAGCCTCTACACCTGCTATTTCAACAGGAATATTTAACTCTTTTTCTACTTTTTCAGCTACTTTTTCCATTGGCAGTTTTGAGCTCTTTACCATTGCTGCTATAGCTACTGCATCTTCCGAAAAAAACTCATTTGCAATACCTCCGGTTACTTTTTGATGTACAAGGGTATCAACTGCTAAAATATCTTGAATTTTTATTTCCTTTTGATTTTGAAAGGTTACATCAGCCATAATTTCCTTTACCCTTGAAATCAAGCCACCAACATTTGTAGAAGGAGCTCCTTCAGCATCAACTAAGGGCCAAATCTGTTCTACCGCCTGCATTACCTTTTCGGCGCCTTCTTCCAAATCCACAAATACAGTAGAATTCGGCCCTTTCAATTTTAAGCTTCCTGCAGGTATTTTTCTTTCCTGCACATCTCCCTGCGGAGTTTTTATTACAACAGCTGAACGGTTTCCTATTAGCGCTCTTGCAATGGGTACCACATTTTTTGTCTCTTCAGGGTTTAAATTAAAAACAGATGCTATTCCGTAAGGATTTGAAAGAGTTTTAATACTAAATCCCTGTTCCGCCACTTCTACACATGCCTGCATGTTTAACGGCACCTTTTCAATAAGGGCAACTTCATCCACAATAGGAATTTTTTTTATTAACCTGTTTGAAATTAACACTCCGTCATCTTTTTGAACTATAGCTCCTTGAACATCAATACCCTTTCCCAATGCCTGATTTATTATTCTTGCTGCATCCTCGTAATCCACATTCTTCGGCACTACAGCTATTACCTTTTCACCGGGTTTTTGCAAAGATAATTCGAATATGGGGGTAGTCTTACCTACCCCCAATCCTACTCCACCCGGTGTCGATGGATTGTGACCGATCATTGTAGATTCGGTAATAATCGTTTCCGTTATCGCTTCCATTGCTACATCAGCAATTACAGGTGTAGCTTCATTTAACCTTAAAAGCTTTACGTCCTTCATATCTATCCTGGCTTTTTTTACAGCATTTTCTAAAGCAAATCTTATACCCACTACGTTGTCCGGCGTTCCCTTTATACCTGTAGTTTTTGAAATACCGCTTGCTAAAAACACTGGCTTGTTGTTAATGATCTTTGCAAGAGCAACTTCAGTGGTATTATTTCCAATATCGACACCTGCAATAATCATTTTTATGCCCCCAAAAATTTATTTCGTATAATTATTTCTTTACTCCATTCCCTTTAATCTCTTTCTTCTTTCGTATACATCTGCGGCTTCTCTTACAAAAGCAGCGCAAATCGGTGCATCAAATTTTTTTTCTAACTCTTCTGCTATAGCTAATAATTCTTCTTTTGTGGATCTATAAGGTCTTAAGGCATTGTATATTTCCAATATCCTTTCATCGGGCACCCTGGTAAGCTCTGCAGCCCTCCTCAAATTGTTTGCAAATTGTTTTCTTCCTACTTTCTCCGCAATTTCTGCCTGCATTAAAAGAGTTTCAGGAGAAATCCTTAAATCGTCTGCTTTAACATTTCCTTTAAGCACTTCTTCAAGGGTTATATTAGTAAAACTTTTCCCCGTAGCTGACTTCAAAAGTTCGGGATGTTTCTGGGATAAGGGGTAATCTTTGTTAGGTTCTAAACCAAATCTTTCTCCGCACTTTTTCGGTTCTGTTTTAACCTCTTCTTTTTTTCCTCCCAATTCTTTTAAAACCTGTCTTACTATTTCTTCAAGGGATTTTTCATCTATCATCAATTTACGCCTCCTTTGCCGAAGGATACCTTGAGCTCGATGGGTTTTGAACCTGGTTTTACAAACTGGGTCTCGAAGTTATGCATTACAGCAGCTTTTGCCTGAAATTTTGGCCTTGCCATCTGGTCGTTCATAACAGGTACAGGCGTAGGGGATTCACCTTTAGCGTAAAGTGCCGCATTTTTCCCTATAGCCCTATAGGTATCGAGGGTTAAAACAGGACATTGAGGAAAAAGTTCAAGATTATTTAAGGGCTGCAGATCTTTATGATGTATTACCGTTGTTCCTCTTGATTGAATTCCGATACCCACTCCTGAACCTGAAAGCTTTGCTGCGGTATGGGCGATGAAAGCTACATCAGCAGTATGTTTTACTCTAATTATTCTTGCTCTCAACCCTTCTTCAGCAATACCTGCCATAATTTCCCGTAATATATCCGAAAGTGGTATACCTACGATATTCTCGTGAAATTTGACTCCAAAGGCGGGCGAAATTCCTATTACAACTTCATCTTCTTTGGCTCCCTTTTGTGCAGGACCAACTTCTTCCAAAATAAGTTCTCTACCTTCTGGTTTGAAAGAAACCGTTTTTTCTGTCAAATCTGTTTTTTCAGTTGATAACCTTTTTAATACCTCTTTTACTACTTCTTCAACAAGAACTTCGGTATTAATCATTACTTACGCCCTCCCTTCCTTTTTGTCGAAATCTTCGGGCTTTAATGCTTGAGGAATATTTTTGATTTCATTCCATCTATCTGCAGATAGCCTGTAACCGGTTCCCGGGCCTTTATAATCATTAGGATTATTTACCGCTGAGTCGATATTAAAATTCCTGTCAAGGACTGCGGAAGTATGTAGATAGTCTCCGGCAATTCTTTGCTTTAACATGTTGAGTATATTTTCTGCGACATCTTTAAATCCGCTTTCAACAAGGGCTTTTACAATATCAAGCCCCGTAACACCTCTATTCATTAGCTCGGTAGCTGCTTTAATATCTTCGTTTACATCCCTCAAAGGCATATCCTTTGAACCGTGAGCATAGGTTGCAGCTTCAACCTCTTCATCGGTAATAGGTGGAAGCCCAAGCTTTTTAAATACTGCCTGTAAAGCTCTGGCAGCTTTATTTCTTACAGCAATTACCTCTTCCTCCGTTACGGGTTTTAATCCTCCATCTACCATCAAATCCCTTTGAAGTGCAAGATAATCATCTACATCTTCAATGTCAAAATTTGAACCGGCGAACATATTGTCGTAGTTTGGAACAGCACTGTAACCGGAGAAAATAAGGTCGGTACCGGGCAGCATCAAAAGCAGGGTCCTCGCAGTGCGTCTTATATCAGAATGAGAAAAAGTCTGGTCACTACCCGATGCAACTTCGAGGTCGAGCATAGTAGTAATTAAGTTTTCTGCTGCCACAATTCTTATACCCGAAGGAACAGCTCCAGGAACTCCTATACAGCTAATGGAACCGTTCTGTAACCCTTGTACACCCGCTCCTCGTGTTATCATGATACACCTTGCTTCAAGGTAAAGCATGGACTTGCCTTCAGCATAGCCCATCTGAACTTCAGAGCCCGTGCCCGACGTAAATCTCATCTTTAAACCGCGAGAGGCATATGCCGAAGCAAGAAACGCTTTTGACCAGGGTGTATCGTCTCCATCCACAAAAACCTGTTCCGTGCCGTATACTGAAATGGTTTCAGCATAGGATGTAAATCCCCTCATACCGATAGTCAGCTCAAAGGCTTCTTCGAGAGCACACTGAGTTAAAACTCCTCCTCTACCTGTTTGAGAACCAATAAGCAAAGCTAAAGCATTGAAGGGAGCATATCTTGTAATACCTACTGTGGTTTCTTCTTCATCAAAACCTCTTAAAGCGCCTTCTGCTGCATCTGCTGCTATTAGCACGGGGTTATCCCTTAAATTCGTTACATGACACTGATTGCCTGGTCTTTTCCTTGCACGCATTTTCTGAATTGCCATCATAATTTCAACAACATTTAATTGTTTGACAACATCAACAATTTTTGCGGGTGTAAGCCCGCTTGCTATTTTTATTACCTCTTCTCTCGGAACATTTACATCGACTAACATTTTTGCTATATCCAAGCTGTCCATTTTCATCGCTTTTTCTGCCATTTCGATATCTATAGCGTAATCGGCAATGAACTGCTCGATCATATCAAAGTCTTCTCTTTTTTTGCCATCCATTTCAACGATCTTTCCGTTTTCTATTTTTATACTGGGCTTTGGATCGTTGGGGCTATCCACCGCTATTAATCCTACTTCCGGCCATTCAGCTACAAATCCATCTTTATTGACGGGCCTTTCGGCCAACACTTGAAAGCGTTTGGACTTCAAGCTAAAGCCCTCCTTCCCTTTCCAATAAAATTAAATGTACGGTACTCCCAATGATTTTGGTTCTTCTCCTAAGGTAGCAAGTAATTTTTTACCCACTTCCCTTGCCGCAATCAACGCCTGTCTTACAGCACCGGAATCCCCGGAAATAAACAGAATGGCTTCATTTGAAAAGCTCGTTCCCTTTGCGGGACTTGCATAACCTACCACATCTACTTCCGCTGCTTTGACTGCCGTATCGCAGCAGACAACCCCTATGGCTGCAGGAGCACCGACGATTAAACCAAATGCTTTTCCTAAGGGAGCGCCAAAAGCTTTTTCTATAGCATAACTTGCCCTTGCGGTATATTGAAATTCAAGATGACCCGCATCATTAGCATAAACATCCCCGAAGGTTCTCGGAAGTTCCTTTAAAGCCACTTCAATTGCTCTTCTTGCGTCTGAAACTTCCTCTGCCCCGAATATAATTAAACAACCGTGACCTGCCCCACCTTTGGTATCTCTTGCAAGTTCCACTGAAATAATCTCGGTATTTGTGGCCTTTACCGCTTCGTCAGCTGCCATTATTTGAGGTCCTGCTCCGGTTCTACCGCCTAAAATCCCAATCGAACGGAATCTTTTGTCAAGACCCATTTTTTCTTGAAGTTCGGAATCGATATTTGCTATTACTAGCCCTATGGTATCGCCAATGGAAGTTCCTACAAATTCCGTAATGCCGGGATTTGTTAATGCCGGTCCAGCAGTTTTTTTCTCTTCTTTACCTACTTTATCAAGTACCTCCTGCACCACTTTCTTAATCATCAATTCATCCACCTTATTTCACCTCCTGAAAAATTTTCATTAATTTATTCAGCTTTTGGAAGAATTTTCTCAACATCGCTGTGAGGACGCGGAATGACATGGACAGACACTACTTCCCCTACTTTTCTTGCCGCTGCAGCACCGGCATCGGTAGCAGCTTTTGTAGCACCTACATCACCGCGAACCATTACCGTAACAAGTCCTGACCCTATCTTTTCATAACCGATAAGCTTTACGTTTGCAGCCTTTACCATAGCATCCGCTGCTTCGATAGCTGGAATTAAACCTTTTGTTTCCACCATACCCAATGCTTCACCGTTCATCTAAAAAGCACCTCCAAAAATTTTTTTACTTTTTACTTGATTTTTCAACAAATAAACAATATGTCCTCTATATATAATTGACTTAAAACACTGGACTTTTTTTAAAAATAAAAAAATCGTGTGGTAATTTCACGATGTTTATCAGGATTTTTTTTACTTGTTAATAAGATTATTTTGACTATTTTTTTAAAACTAATAAAAAACATTATTCTTTTAAAGAAAATTTTTTTATTTATGCAATAAAATGTCATTTTTTTATAGAGGAATTTTAACTAATATATGAAAATTATATTTATAACAAAAAAAACAATTACATGGAGGGATAATTGTGAGTTTAAAAATCCTTATTTCACCATCAAGATATGTTCAGGGTCCCGGAGCATTAAATTTTATAGGTGAACAAATCAAGCACTTAGGGAAAAAAGCTTTCGTAATCGGTGGAAAAACAGCAATTTCTCAGACAGAAGAAACAATCAAGAAAAGCTTATCTGAACAAAATATTGAATCTAAATTTGAACTTTTCAGAGGTGAATGCTGCGATAGTGAAATAAACAGACTAAAAGAAATTGCCTCCAATGAAAAATGCGATGTAGTCATTTCAGTTGGGGGTGGCAAAGTAATAGATACTGGTAAAGCACTTTCGGCTTTATTAAAGCTCCCTATAGTAATAGCTCCTACAATTGCAGCCACCGATGCGCCCTGTAGCGCTCTATCAGTTATTTATACTGAAGACGGTGTATTTGATAGATATTTTATACTTCCTAAAAATCCTGACCTTGTAATTTTAGACACCAGCATTATTGCTAAAGCCCCAGCAAGATTCCTGGTATCAGGTATGGGTGATGCCCTTGCAACCTGGTTTGAAGCCAATTCCTGCTATCAGTCGGCTTCCAAAAATATTCCTGGAGGTTATTCCACCGTTACAGCATTAAAATTAGCAAGACTTTGCTATGAACTATTATTGGAATACGGAGAACAGGCAAAAATGGCCGTTGAAAAAGGTGTAGTCACTCCTGCTGTAGAAAAAATAATAGAAGCCAATACATTATTGAGCGGAATAGGATTTGAAAGTTCAGGACTTGCAGCTGCTCATTCTGTTCATGATGGATTTACAATTCTGGAAGAAACTCATAAAATGTATCATGGTGAAAAGGTAGCATTTGGCACTCTTGTCCATTTAGTTTTAGAAGACCATCCCTGGGCAGAAATAAAAGAGGTTTTGGATTTCTGCGTTAAAGTAGGTCTACCAATCACATTAAAACAAATAGGTATAAATAATCCAGACCCTGAAAAAATAATGCAGGTAGCCAAAAAAACCTGCGAACCCGGTATGATGATACATAATATGCCTTTCCCAGTAACCCCTGAAATGGTATATAATGCAATATATGCAGCCGATGCAATTGGGCAAAAGTATCTTAATAAAGAAATATAATTATAATAGCCCGGTACACAGCTACCGGGCTATTAATTTTCTAAAATTCCTAAGTTTTTCCTGTAATCAGATGGGGTAATGCCTATTACTTTTTTAAATACCTTACTAAAATAATTTGGATCCTGATATCCTACTTTTTTTGCTACATCCGCCACTGATAAGGATGGATTTGAAAGATATTTTCTTGCTGATTCAATACGAACTCTCGTTATATATTCTGCATATGTACATCCTACCTCTTTTTTAAATAATCGGCTAAAGTATTCGGTGTTTACGTAAATCATTTTTGTTATTTCTTTTAATTTTAAGTCTTTATCATAATTCTCATTAATATACTTTACTACTCGGTCTACTATATTTATACTCTGATTATTTTTTTCACTTATAGAAAAAATGTCAATTAAAAAATTCTTGCCGCAAGAAGTTAAAGCTGAAACGGATTGTGCTTTTGACAGTTTCTTTAGATAACTAAAATATAGATGAGAGTTTTTTTCATCGATTAACCCCTTTTTTCGAACAGTTCTCCAAATCAATAGCATTATTTCCGCAAGTCTTGCCTGGCAGTAAAATAAGGATCCCTTGCTATGTTTTATTAAATCTCCCATAAATTCATTAAAAATTTTCAGAGCCTGCGAAAGATTTGCTAAATGGACACATTCCAGCAATTCATCTTCTTTTTTAAATTCAATATCCTCATTAATAGATGATAGTTCTTGTATCTCTTGCGGGCTTACAACTTTTCCGCCGAAGAAAAATCTTCCCAGCTGTGCGTTAACTTTCGCCTCCTGAAAAATCTTTCTATTTATATATCCTTCATTATTTTCTAAAATGCTAATTGTCACAAGTATTTCCATTTTTTGTTCAATATTATTCTGTATTAAGAATGCTATGTAATTAGGATCAATATTTTTGTTATTCATACCAACAATTATTGATTCTCCTAAATTCAATAGAAAAATATCTTCTTTGTCTTTCAAAATATCTTCTACAGTTTTCAAAACCTCATATCTTTCATATTCTGCCATTGATTGCGATTCATCTATTTCCGGTTCTATAATTAATATGGAATTGGGTAACGAATTAATATTTAGCATTTGAGCCTGCATTTTTAATACATTAATTTCCTCTTCAGAATTTACCTCTCCCATAATTAGAGCAGCTAAAATGCCTGCTTTTATCATTTTCTCAGCTTTTTTTATTGCTATTTTAAGTTCTTCTTCCCTTTGTATCTTTTCTTTTTCTTTTTCAAAAATTGAAAATAATTTTTTAAGAACTGCGACAAATTCTTCCGGTCTAATTGGTTTTAATAAATAATCCACACTCCCCAATTTCAGTGCTTCCTTTACAAAGTCAAGTTCATCATATGCAGTAATTATAATTATTTTAACATTATTAAGAATATTTTTTATTTCTTCAGAAGCTCTTAATCCATCCTTACCAGGCATCTTAATATCCATTAGTATAACATCTGGCTTGAGATTTTCAGCTTTCTCTAAAGCTTCAATGCCATTTTTTGCTTCTCCTACAACTTTAAAGGGTAATCCGGATCTTTCAATTATTAATGATAGCACTTCCCTTTCCAGAGGTTCATCATCACAAATTAAAACTTTATATTCCATAAAAAATTCACCTTTCTAAACATTTAGGTATTCTAACTGTAACTTTCGTTCCTAATCCAAGTTTACTTTCAATATTCAAACCATAAGCAGGACCAAAATACCTTTTTATTCTCAAATCCACATTATGAATACCGAGCCCTGTTGTATGCCCGTTTATAGCATCATTAGAGCTTTTTAGTATTTTTATCATTTTCTCCTCAATTCCCACTCCATCATCAGTTATTTCAATAATAATATCCGTATTTTTTTCGTAAACTAAAACATTTACAGATCCTGCTTCCTTTTTCTTTTCTAATCCATGAACAATAGCATTTTCTATTAACGGCTGCAAACTCATAACGGGGATTAAATACTTCTCTAATTCATCCGGCATTTGTATTGTAGCTTTGATATGATCTCTATACCTAATTTGTTGAATATATAAGTAATACTTAATACATGAAATCTCTTCTTTTAAGGTCACAAGCTGATCTAAATTTCTTAATGAGTAATGTAATAAATTTGCTAATGAATAAATGATCTCCGCAGTCTTATTGGCATTCTCAAGATAAGCAAGCCTTGCAGCTGTATTTAAAGTATTAAATAAAAAATGAGGATTTACCTGGGATTGTAATGCCTTTAATTCCAGTGACTTAATTGCATTCTCATATTCCGAACGCCTTCTGGTCTCTTCTAAAAGTCTTTCCTGGTAAAGTCTATTAATACCAAGCTCGATAATATAATTAGAGATAATATGTAACATTTCCCCAGCTGTATAAATATAATTTTCCGGCACTATTTCAATATCAAGGAAACTTTTTAAATATAAATCGGGGTCCAAACCAAATTCTAAAGCCCTTTTTCTGGCTCTAATTATTTTTTCTTCATCAGGTGGTTTCAGAAATACCTGCCCGCATAAAATATATCCAAGGCATTGGCCTTCTACCACCAATGGGGCCGCTAAATCCACGAGTTCACAATGGCAAACCGAAGTAGCAGGGCCACCTTTTTGCAAAGACAATCTGCCGAGCTTTGCATCCGATATATAACAATATTTTCTTCCTTTTTCCGTACTTCTAACCAGATTACAGTGATTCGTAAATTTACTCGGCGCAGTAATATTTACTCCATCTTTATCCGCAATAATCGCGGCAAGACCAGTAGCTTCCGAAAATTTTTTTAATATCTCTTCCAGCTTGTCCTTATCGATGACATCCTTTAATTTATATTTGGGCAAACCCGTCACCTCTTTAAATATATAATCAAACCAATTTTCTTAAATATTTTTATAATTTATAGCCTTTAATTCTACAAAAATCCCCGACATTCCTTCTAAATATATAAAAATAAAGGCCATCCCGCAATAATAAATTGCTAAGGATGGCGCAAAATCCTAATTTACCTGTGTTCATTTTTTTTCGCATTCACTGTATCACTATAATTATTTTTTATTTGATTTTCCTTCGGACGGTGCAACTCGCAGCAATCCATTTTTTTACCCGCGAATTCTTTTTCATTTGCTTTTGCCAAATTATCTAAAAACCTTTTAAACCATCCGGCCATAAAAGCCCTCCTTAAAATTTTAAGGCTTAAATTTTCTAAGCCTCAAGGCATTGGTTACAACGGAAACCGAACTGAAGGCCATTGCTCCCCCGGCTATCGCAGGGCTTAAATATCCCAGAGCGGCAAAGGGAATGCCGAGGGTATTATAGATAAATGCCCAGAAGAGGTTTTGTTTGATATTTCGCATGGTAGCACGGCTTAGCTTTATAGCCGTAACAATCCCTTTAAGGTCACCGCTCATAAGCGTTATATCCGCCGCCTCGATAGCCACGTCGGTACCGGTACCTATGGCTATTCCGACATCAGCCGCTGCCAGCGCCGGTGCATCGTTTATGCCGTCTCCAACCATTGCAGTAATTTTGCCCTGTTTCTTCAGCTTTTCCACTTCTTCGGCCTTATGCTCTGGAAGCACTTCTGCCATGACTTTATCTATTCCCACCTGTCGGGCTATAGCCCTGGCAGTGCGCTCGTTATCACCGGTTATCATCCATACTTCGATGCCCATTTTTTTCAACTCATCAATAACTTCTTTAGAATTTTCTTTTACCGTATCAGCTACTGCCAGAATACCTTCAACTATATCATCTACTGCCATTATCATTACCGTCTTACCCTCATTTTCAAGTTTTTCCATCAGCTCTTTAACACCTTCAAAAGAAATGCTTTTTGCCGTCATGAGCCTTCTGTTGCCAAGATAAACTTCTTTTCCTCTTATTTTTACATAAATTCCATGCCCCGGTATTGCCTCAAAATCTTCAGGATCGGAAAGTTCCATCCCTTTTTCCCTTGCCTTGGTTACTATCGCCTCGCCCAGCGGATGCTCGGAATTTTTCTCCGCTATCGCCGCAAATTTAAGAATTTCATCTTCCTTTAAATTTCCTACCGAAATTACATCCGTCACTTCAGGTTTTCCCTTGGTAATTGTGCCGGTCTTATCGAGAATCAATGCTTTTATCCTGTGGGCTCTTTCAAGATGTTCCCCGCCTTTAATAAGCACTCCGTATTCGGCACCTTTCCCGGTACCTACCATCACTGAGGTAGGAGTAGCAAGTCCAAGGGCACAGGGGCAAGCTATTACAAGAACCGATACCGCATTTATAAGGCCTGCGGTAAAATTATGGAAAACAAAATTCCAAACTGCAAAAGTCACTAAAGCAATAAATATTACCGCGGGAACAAAAACTCCTGCAATGCTATCCGCTAATTTTTGAATGGGCGCTTTTGAACCCTGGGCTTCCTCCACCAGTTTTACTATTTGTGAAAGCACGGTATCCTTGCCAACCTTGGTGGCTTTAAACTTGAAAGTGCCCATTTTGTTTATAGTAGCTCCTATTACTTGATCCCCCGCTTTTTTCTCTACGGGAATGCTTTCGCCGGTAATCATTGATTCGTCAACAGCAGAATAACCCTCTATAATAACACCATCCACCGGTATTTTTTCTCCTGGCCTTACTACAATTACATCGCCTACTTCCACCTGTTCCACTGGTATTTCTATTTCTTGATTATTTTTAATTACCTTGGCGGTTTTAGGCTGTAAACCCATCAATTTTCTTATCGCTTCCGAGGTCTTGCCTTTAGCTACTGCTTCCAAATATTTTCCCAGGGTAATTAGAGTAATAATAACGGCAGAGGCTTCAAAGTAAAGGTGGTTATGAATCTTTTCCATGGGAAGGACAAAAATGTTGTATAAGCTATAAAAATATGCGGCACTGGTACCCATTGCTATTAAAACATCCATATTTGCCGATCCGTTTTTTAGTGTATGGAAGGCTCCCCGGTAATATCTGTAGCCTATAATAAATTGCACGGGAGTAGCAAGTAATACTTGAAACCAGGGATTGTCAAGAATTCCTCCATGCCAGCCCATTACCCTGAATACCATGGAAAGTAGCAGTGGAGCGGTAAGTATGGAAGAAGTTATAACCAGTTTTCCTAAGGTGCTTATTTCCCTTTCTCTTTCCTGTCTTTCCCTGTCCTTATCTTTTTCTCTCTTTTCATAAGCATCATAGCCCAGGTCCCTGACAGTATTTATCAGGTTTTTTATTTCGGTAGCACCATCTAAGTACTCTACGACAGCGGTTTCTGCAGCAAAATTCACGGAAGCTTTAACTACTCCGGGAGCTTTTGCCAGAGCTTTTTCAATGCGCGCAGCACAGGAGGCGCAGTTCATATTTTTAAGGCCTAATTCAACCTTTGTGGATAAAACATCATAACCAAGATCCCTTATTTTCTGGATAAAATCTGCTATCGAAACCTCCCGGGGGTTATAAGTTATGCTTGCTTTTTCTGCTGCAAAGTTAATACTTGCTTCTTTCACCCCCGACATCTTTGAGAGGGCTTTTTCTATCCGTGCTGCACATGAGGCACAGGTCATCCCTTTTATTCTGATATTAATTTTTCTTTCTGCAACTTCCATATAGTCCCCTCCCGATTCATAGAGATATACCCTACCGGGGTATCATGTACTCATTATATTATTTTACCAAAAAAATGTCAACAATTAATGTCATATTTTGTTTTTTTCAGGATTTCCATTGGTGTTTCGGTTAAATTATTTCTTTTAGTGGCTCCATTTATTGAAATTCACAAATTCCTCACAAATACCCCCGTAAAAATTAAAGGGTTGACTTTTCAGTCAACCCTTAATTAATTATCTTAACTATTTTATTTTCATTTATTACTTTAATTTATCTTATTACAATCATATCCTTGGTGGCTTTATTCAACACCTCGCACCCGTTTTCGGTAACAACCACTATATCCTCCACCCTCATCCCGAACTTTCCTGGTATATATATTCCCGGCTCCACGCTAAAAGCCATTCCGCTTTTTAAAACAGTTTTATTTCCTTCCATAATGTAGGGAGCTTCGTGAACACCAAATCCTATTCCGTGTCCGACCCTGTTAAAGAAAAATTCCCCGTATCCTGCTTCTTTTATGACATTTCGTGCGGCCCGGTCCACCTCTTCGGCGGTAACTCCTTCCCTTACCGCTACTTCCCCTTTTATGTTTGCTTTCAGGACAATATCATATATTTTTCTTTGTTCTTCTGTAGGTTCTCCCACAAAATATGTCCTTGATATATCAGAACAAAATCCTCCTACCCGGCATCCAAAGTCCAAAATTATTACATCTTTTTCCTGAATCGTCCGGGAGTATTCATTATAGTGTGGCTTTGAACTGTTTGGCCCGGAGGCCACAATTGTTTCAAAAGCAAGTTCTTCTCCTCCAAATTCCAGAAGCATTTTTTCTACAATTTCTTTAATATCCTTTTCCGTCATCCCGGGTTTAATATATCCTGCAATTTTTTCTGCAACTTCATCGGCGACTGCCGCAGCTTTCTTTAATTTTTCTATTTCATCCCTGGTTTTTATTATTCTTAATTCTTCCATTAAGCGGGTGGCATTCAAAAAAGTTACATTTAAAACCCCGCTAATATCAATAATGTCTACCGCCCTTATCCCTCCGTTTACCCCAATCCTGAAATTATTTAATCCAAATTGTTCCTTTGCCTTTTCGATAGCCTTTAAAAAACCTTCGGAGTCTCCCCAGGAAATTACCGGGACATCTTCTCCAAGGGCTTCTTTCGATTCCTCTACACAAAGCTCCGGTGAAATGTAAAGGTAAAGGCCATTTTTTAGAAGGAATAATGCCTTAAACCTCTCGTCGCTTAAAGGGTTAAGTCCTGTCAGGTATTCCAGATCCGGTGAAGGGCCTATACAAAGGGCATCCAACCCTTCTTCTTTTATCATTTTAATAGCTTTTTTTATTTTTCCCTTTAAAATCAATTTTTTTCTCTCCTCTCACTTCTCACTCGGCGGTCTCCATTTCTTCATCAGCTTTAAAATGCTTTTGCATAGCATGGAGCACCAGCGATACAGCTATAACCCCGTAGGCCACGAAGGACCGGAAAAATTCTCCTATCTGAGGGTCTCCGAATAGATTCTTTCCGGCGTTAGGCGATACTATGAACAGGGTATGGAAAAGGATGGTCCCCAAAATGGCATTGCCGATAGTAGCTCTTGTAACCGTAGCGCCCCCTACGAGTATTGCCGCAACGGCAAACATTCCTACCTGTTCGTGGCTGCTGTAGGTTTGCAGGGTACCGATGTTCTGTAAAAATATTATCTGGCCCCAGGCGGCAAGAAGTGTAGAAATGGTAATGGCAATAAGCCTCGTCCTGTCCACATCTATTCCCGCAACTTCCGCCACGTGCATGTCCTGCCCCAAAGCCCGGAAATCCTGTCCCAGCTTGGTTTTCAAAATAAAACGGGTAAAAAGGCATAGCAATCCTATTAGGATAAAGGAAGCAAGGGGTAAATTTACACCCATAATTTTAACTTTCAAAAGGTCATCTAAAGCGTATTGGATTATTTTTAAGTCAATGGCGTTTTTAAGCCCCACTCCTCCGGGAAGTATGATTTCAGGATTTTTAATGGGTATAATCGTACCGACAAAGAGAAGAAAAACGAGCTGGTAAAGCCCCATAGCAAAAAAACCCAGAATAAGGCTTGTTATCATTTCCTTGCCTTTGGTTTTGTTTAATATCTTCCCCGTGCCGTAGCCAAATAAAAGGGCAAAGGGTATTGAAATAAGAGCTGCAAGGAAAAGCCCCGCAATCCCCTTAACATTCAAAACCTTTATCGCAATCAGTCCGATTTGCCCCGCCATAGCACCCACCACAAGGGCGAAATTAAGTCCCATACCCGCTACTACAGGAATAATTAATGAGAGCACCAAAAAAAGGTTTCTGTCCAAACGGTTCACTATTTCATTTAAGATATAGTTAATACTTAACTTTGATGCTATTACTCCTCCGATACAGATTATTAAAAACAAGAAAGGAACCGAATTATTCTTTATAAACCTCAAAATCTTGCTTGAAAAATGGTTTTTATTCATTTCAATCGTTCCCTCCTACCTTTGTCAATGCGTATAATATTACTCCGTTACTTACTATTATCCTTACTACTTCCGATAAATTACCTTCCGGCATCATTTTGTTTATAACGGGAAGGGCAATTGTCAACAATGCCTGAAAAAGGATAACCCCGGAAATTACGTTGGAAATACTGGCTTTTCTTGCGGTAGCACCTCCGATCAGTATTGCAGATATTGCCGCAAAAGGCATCATTAAAGGACCCGTGTATAACTGAAAAAACCCGTAGCTTTGAGCATATACCAGGATACCTATGCCGCCGAGGACCATGGAAAGTATCGTACCAATAGTTCTCTGCCTGTCCACATCTATTCCCGAAGCTTTTGCGAAAATAGGATTGCTCCCGGCAGCCATCATGGCGATACCGGTCCTGGATTTTAAAAACAGCCACATCAAAAAACAGCATAATGCGAAAAATAATAGGGTTCCCAGCGGAAGGTCAAGGCCGGGAATTTTTATCAGCCGGTCCAGTACTTTGTCGTATTTCCCCGCAAGGGTAATGGTGGTCCTCAAACCTTTTCCTCCTATTGCCCATACCATTTCGGGATTTTTGAAAGGTAGTAAAAGCCAGGCTATACACATAACCGAAACTACTGAAAATCCCATATAAGTCCCTACGGTCATTTCATCGCCCTTTACCCGGTTTAATAGCATTGCATATAAATATCCGGCTATCACAGATAACGGTATGGAAAGCAGCACAGCAGTCAGAAATCCCTTTAGACCTATTATATTCATTTCAATGGTAATACAGCCCGCTAAGATTCCGCAAACTATACCTATGGAAAGGGCAAAGTTCAGACCGGTACCAGAAACTATGCTGGGCACCATTGCCAGTACCAGAACGCTGTTCATTCCTATTCTCACCAGGGAATCCCTCAGTAACCCGTAAATATTTTGCTTTTGAATAATCGCTATTACCAATAATACCAGCAGAAGAATTGAAATGAACACCTTTGGATAACCGTATCTATCAATGAGTTTTTTCCACAAACCCTTCATCTCGTTGCCTCCTTTGAATGGGAACTGTATTCTCCTGCCATCATTAAACCAAAATCCGTATCCGAATCATAAGGACTTAAAATACCCTCAATTTTCCCCTCATAGACAATGGCTATGCGGTCGCAAATAGAGCGAAGCTCCCCCAACTCGCTGGAGGTCATTATAATTGTCATTCCTTTTTCTTCATTTAATTTAACCAAAAGATCCAGCACAAGCTTTTTGGCTCCTACATCTATTCCTCTCGTGGGTTCCGAGACAAATAATATATCCGGTTCTAAGGCCAAAGCTTTTGCAATACATACCTTCTGTTGGTTTCCGCCGCTCAGCCTCCGGGTAATCTGATCCGGCCCGGTACATCTGATATCCAGTTCCTTTATATACATTAATGCGTTTTCTCTCACACTTTTTTCATCCAAAAGCTTTGTCCCGAAAAAGTTCTTTAAGAATTTGCCTTTTACCTGCATTGCCCCAATGGCAATATTTAATTCTATTGACTCATCCAGCATTAACCCCACGCCTCTTCTATCTTCAGAAACAAAGGCAAGACCGTTTTCCATAGCTTTTCTTGGGTTGTTCAGCTCTATTTTCTTTCCGTTTTTATATACCTCACCTTTTGCCCGGTAAAGTCCCATTATACCGTTGGCTATGCCGATTTTCCCCTGTCCGGCCAGGCCTCCAATCCCCAGAATTTCACCTTTTTTTACATCCAGATTAACTCCCCTTACAACCTCTCCCGGCATATCCACATAAAGATTTCTTATGGAAAGTATTACCCCCTGCTCGGTTTCTTTGGATTTTTTCTTTTCGACCCTTTCCACTTTCCTGCCTACCATAAGCTGGGCTATTTTCTCGACGGTAGCTTCATCTTTATTCATTTCACCGACCTTTTCTCCATCCCTTAAAACCGTTATCCTTTCTGCTACTGCCATTACTTCATTGAGTCTGTGAGTGATAAAAAGTATTCCTATGCCCTTTGAAGAAATTATTCTCATAGCCTGCAGGAGCTTTTCAGCTTCACTTTCGGTCAATACCGCAGTAGGTTCATCGAAAATCAAAAGTTTAACATTTCTCTTATCTATCTCCCTTGCGATTTCTACAAACTGCATATAACCCACAGGAAGCCCGGCTATTGGCAGCCATTCATCCACAGTCATCCCGAGTTCCGAAAGGGCTTTTTTAGAATCCCTTCTCATTGCTTCCACATCCAGGGTTTTCAATCTTGGTCCGAAGATTTTGCTCACCGCATTGTCCTTTAATATTTCCCTGTTGAGTTTTATATTTTCCGTAATGGTAAAACCGGGAAGAAGCATAAATTCCTGGTGTACCATTCCTATGCCCAGTTCCATGGCATCCCTTGGAGACCTAATCTTTACCGGGTTACCGTTAAAAATTATTTCCCCGTTAAATCCTCCGGTATTAAAAATCACAGGCATCCCGAAAATTATGTTCATCAGGGTAGATTTTCCGGCTCCATTTTCTCCTACCAGGGCATGGATTTCCCCGGGCTTTACCGAGAGGCTAACACCCTTTAAAACCCTGTTCCCGAAATATTCTTTTTCTATATTCTTAAGTTCAATTACATATTGTGTTCCGTTATTTTCTACCATAATTCCTTCACCTCTTTAAACTAAAAAAATAAAAAAAAGTATTATTAAAAGATTGCCGCCTTTTGGCGGCAATCTTTATAAAATTCTCTATATATTAGAAAGTTATATAATCGCTCAAAATCATGTAGAAGTTTTCATGCTTAATTTCTTTACCATCAGCACCTTTTTCTACGTAATTTCCTATGTCAATCTTCGCACCTTTTGATACCTCTTCAAAGCATTTCTTTAAAGCTTCAGGATCATTCTTGTCCTTTAATTTTCCTTCCGCATAGAGTTTTGCATATTCTACCGCGGCCGCTGCCATTAACATACCTGCGGGTATCGGCCACGTGGAGAACCTTCCGGTTCCACCTTTTTCAGCAATTTTTGCTTTGATCTGCTGAATCACGTAATCCACATCACCGGCTTTGTCGGGCGGAATATTAATTCCAAGAGCTGTGGGATAGCCGTGGAAGGGGCTCGGGCAGCACTGCTGGACCACCATAGCTCCCTGCTCTAAAGCAGTCTTAATCAAGGGTTCCTGCATACCGCAGTTGGTGCTGAAGAAAACGGTATCCTTACCGTATTCCTTCACTTTTCTCGGAATATCTTCAATTATAAACTGCTGAGCTCCGGGCAGTCCGGCATCGCCGGTGGGATCGGGAGCAGTAGCATCTACGAATTTAATACCGGCCTTCGCACATTCTTCCTTCAATATGTCTCTCCTTCTGGCAAGGAGCGGATAGGACATATGTCTGGGGAAGGAATAATGTACAAATACCTTTGCTCCAAATTTCTTTGCCTGTTCTACCATTTTGTAACCCATGGCAAGTTCATCCGCCTGAATTACTACATCAGCTTTCGTGCCGATTATATCCTGTTCGGCAGGGGTAATAGCTATTAACAGTACATCCGGCCTTTGCTGCTTAATTTTTTCGAAAGCTGCTGCAGCACCGGGCACCGCTTGATTCATAATAAGTGCTTTAACATTGGGATCGGAAACCAGAGCCACTGCGTTGGCTATTAAAGTTTCCTGTTCTTTCATGAAGTTGTCGGGCATGGTCTGGGTAACGATAATGTCAGGGTATTTCTTCTGAGCCTGTTCGGCTGATCTGAATTCCTCTTCGTTCTGGGATACGGTGTTGGTGTACATGGCTATTTTATAAGATGGTTTTTGTTGTTGCTGCTGCTGTTGATTATTGGTATTTGACGAACTTTGATTTCCCGTACTGCCGCAGGCCACCAGGCCAAGACAGGTGACCGCAATCAATAAAAGGGCAATTATCTTTCTAAACACCGGTGAATTCCTCCTTTGATTAAAAAATATTGTTTAAATTTTGAATTAAAATTTTTCCCCCCTTCACCTCCCGGGATTTTCCAATAATGTGATAAAAATTTGATGAAATTGTGATGATAAAATTATATTCTACAAAAATAAAAAATTTCCTTTTTTTTAATGACATTTTATAAATATTGTATTTTCTGTATATCTTAATTAATTTAATTTATTAATTTAAGAAAACCGAGTATCACAAATATTATCGCCGGGAAAATGTAATTTTCTTTATCTTCATACCTTCTGTAAAATCTGTTTCCGATCAAATATCCTCCTCTTAGAAATAAAAATTCTACCCCGGTTATCAAAAGGCTCGTTCTTAGAATTGAAAAACCCGATGTAGCCGCACCAACTCCTGCAGCCGCTGCATCTAAAGCCAGTGCAATACCCAGAAAAATCGATTCTTTTATATCAATCTCTCCGGATACATTTAAATCGGCGGATTCGGGCTCCTTTAATATTTTTATTACTAAACCGAGAGGTTTTATGCTAAGGGTCGCTATGGTATCTCCCGAATATTTTTTTAAAGTTGCCTTAAAAAAGTAGGTACAGGCGATGGCAAAAAAAATAAAGCTGCCCAGATACTCTATAAATTTTTCGGGTAAAAGGAAACAAAGCCCCTTTCCCAAAAGCATTGATATAAAAAATACGTTACCTGAAAAAAGGGCAATCACTGCCTGAGAAAAAACCGGGATTTTGATATTTCTTATACCGTAAATAATCCCAAAACTCAAACTGTCCATGCTTACCGCTATTGCAAGCAATACAACCATTGCAAGATTAAACATTTCTTTTCACTCCTCTTGTTTCTTCCGCCTTTCTTACCTCTTCTTCTAAGAGTTCCCAGATGGTCTTATAAAGTTCGTTATAATGAGGAGATGTTCTGAGCCTCAATAACTCCCTGGGTCTTTCAATATCCACCCTCAATTTCGCTTTTATTCTTCCCGGATGAGCCGTCATCACCACTATTCTGTCCCCCAAAAACAATGCTTCATCTATGCTGTGGGTTATGAAAATAGTGGTTTTTTCGCTTCCTTCCCATATCCTGAGCAATTCCTGCTGAAGTATTAGCCGGTTTTGCTCATCCAGAGCTCCAAACGGTTCATCCATCAAAAGTATATCCGGATCGCTGACAAAAGCCCTTGCCACATTTACCCTCTGCTTCATCCCGCCGGAAATCTGGTGAGGGTAATAATCGGCAAATTTTGTTAAACCCATTTTTTCAAGAAATTCCAGGGCCTTCTCCCGCCTCTGCTTTTTATCTACTCCTTTTATTTTTAAACCGTATTCCACATTTTCAATAACGCTCATCCACGGAAAAAGAGATTCTCCCTGAAAAACCATAGAGGTAATTAGCCCTCCGGGATTTTTGGGTTTAATATATATTTTGCCTTCCGTTTGCTTTTCAAGCCCTGCCAGGATTCTAAGAAGGGTTGTTTTTCCGCATCCGGAAGGCCCAACAATGCATAAAAATTCGCCGTCAATTATCGAAAGGTTAATATTTTTAAGAGCCGTTAAATTTGATTTTTTATTTTTGAAGGTTTTGGTCAGTTTCTCAATCTTTATAATTTCTTCCGGGAGCATTTTACTCTTCCTTCCTATTATCGGTGTTTCCAGGGTATGGCAATTTTTTCTAAAAACTCTAAAGCGTAAGCAAAAACATAACCTAGAAAAGCGAGCATTAAAAGTGCGCAGAACATCCTCTCTATATCAAACATGTCGTATGCCCGCCATATCATCCATCCAACTCCGGCCCTTGCGGCGGAAAGCTCGGCCG
This sequence comes from Thermovenabulum sp., assembly GCF_049723235.1. Lineage (NCBI taxonomy): Bacteria > Bacillati > Bacillota > Clostridia > Thermosediminibacterales > Thermosediminibacteraceae > Thermovenabulum > Thermovenabulum sp. The sequence goes on from NZ_JBNARB010000002.1 coordinate 58,622, forward strand.
CCACTATCAGCAAAAGGGCCGTTCCCATTCCCAGCTTGAATCCCGCAAAAATCATCGGAAGGGCACCGGGAATGGCCACCGTCCTGTAAATTTGTAAAGGCTTTGCTCCAAAACTCTTGGCCACATCAATGTAGATGGGGTCTATGCTCATTACCCCCGCCATGGTATTTATCAGCACCAGAAAGAATACGCCTATGGCAATTGTAAAAATTTTTGATGCCTCCCCCAGTCCGAAAACGATTAATATAAGGGGCATTACAGCCAGCTTGGGAATGGGAAACATTATGGAAATGAGCGGCATCAAAGCTGCCCTTACCGTCGGAATTAAGCCCATAATTATCCCGAGTATTACTGCAGGTACCGAGCCTACCAGAAACCCCAGCAAAATCCTTTCTACACTGACCAAAGTATGATAAATCAATTCACCGCTCAATATAAGGGGAACAAGAGTTTTGAATATCCTGGAAGGGCTTGAAAACAGCCTTACGTCTATAAAATGCCTTCCGGCCATAAATTCCCATAAAAGCAATAAAATCAAGGGTGTGAGTATCGCTACTAAATTTGTAAAAATATTTGTCTCCTGCCACCGTTTAGCATCCTTGTTTTCTTTTTTTTCCACCATTATTTCACTTTTCAAATCCCCGGCTCCTTTGTCGGCCATGATGTTCATGCAAGCCACCTCGCTTTTTATTTTAAAATTTGGCCGAAACCAGAGGTTTCGGCCAAATTCTTATTCATACTTTCCGAGTATAGAAAGGGCATAATCTACAAAGCTGTTATCCACCACATCTTCAGCTTTAATATCTCCCGTCAAAAGGCCGTATTTTTTATACCAGTCAATATCCGCCTGTATGCCTTTCATTCTGACGTATCCGTTGGGGTTTAATCCTACCGGGTACATTTTCTTATATAGCTCCTTATCCTTAACGGTAGAATATTCGGCAAGTATAGAAATTATTTCGTCTTTATTTTTATCTTTAAAGAAGGCATCGTTGTAGTCCCTTAAAGATTTTATATAGGCAAGCATAAATCTTTTTGCCACTTCCGGCCTTTCCATCATGCTTTTACCGTATACCAAAAGGGCAATCTGAGCATCGGGGTCGTATTCCGCTGGATCCTTCCATGGATCGGCGATACCCTTTTCCACGGCGGATGTCACGAAGGGTTCAATTACCATGCCGCCGTCAATGCTTTTATTGCTCATTGCGGCAACTATATCCGGGAATGCCCGTATTACCTGAAGGTCTACATCTTTTGTAGTAATCCCCGCTTTATTAAGTACCCTATCCAGGCAAATTTCATCAAGAGAGGCCGTTCCCACTACTGCAAGCTTTCTCCCTTTCAAATCCTTAAAATCCTTAATTTCGTCCACTAAGTCCTTTCTTATTATAAGTCTGTAATAGCCTTTCCCCGGTACATTTATCCCTTTGTCTGCAACAATTTTTATGGGTATTCCTCTTAGCATAGCATTGAAAAGTCCCGAGGAGGTAACGGTGCACCCCACATCTAACTGGCCGGCACCCAGGGCATTTATCATCTCCTGCCCGGTGTTGAATTGAACCGCTTCAATCTCAATTCCCAGCTCCTTATAGTATCCCTTTGCCATTCCTATTAGCACGCCCGCATCGGATACCACCTGTTTCATCCCGACGGTTACCTTAACTGCAGGGCTTAATGGTGTTACTCCCGGAAAATTTGTTTTTGCATTTACATTACCCCCGGTGTTATCGGTAGAAGTTTGCCCGGTTTTTGCACACCCTCCAATCAGAAGAACCAGCATTGATAAAATCAGCAAGAACGCCAAAATCTTTTTCACCTTGATCCTCCCCCTATTTTGATAGGATTAACCATATAACTATAATATTTATGCGGACGGGCTGTGGTTACAAAGTAATTTTATTTTCCTATAGCAGTAACGATTATCGCGGGTGTAATAGCACCTATAAGTGAGGAATATAAACCTGAATAAAGTAAAAAGCCGGGGAATTCTCCCCGGCTTTTTTTAGCCTGTGATATAACCTTTTTCTCTCAAGATTTGCAAAGCTTTACTTATATCCTCCTCAGCTACCAGTATTACGGGGCCCGTGCACCCCATTCCGCTTTCAGCGTAAATGCCGCTTCCCCAGAGGGCTTTTACTGCATTTTCTATTTCCAGTACATCAATTCCTGCGATTTCTTCGGTTACACCTTTTTTAGGCGGTATTGCTTCGCCTTTTCCCACCTCTTGCGTTTTTCCCGTTATTTCTTTAATAACTTCTTCCATTCCCGCTGCCTTTGCCTTTTCAAATTCCTCTTTTGCGACCTTTTTTATGTTGCCCCTTACCAGCTCTGCGGCAAATTGAATTGCCCCCTCCACCACCGGGGCACCGGAGGCCCTTGATAGAATAAGAATAAGCCTTTCGTAGTTTTCCCCTATCCCCGGTCCGTATCCCCAGCCAAGGGCTTCGTAGTCGCCGCCGGTAGTGAAAGCCGAAAAGATTTTCATCAAAAGGTTTCCGGTAAGCGAATCCGTCACCATAACATCGCAGGAACCGGTCAAAAGGTCATTTCCGCGCATTACCGTTCCCCCATCCGAGCGTATGGAGGAAGCAAAGTTTATTTTATACCCGTTCTTGGAAAGGTTTATTAAGGCTCTCTCCACCTGTCTTGCTCCCTCTACATTCAATATCCCGAGGCCTGGATTTTCTAACCCGAGGGCTTTAGCCGTAATTATCCCGTAAACCGCATTTTTTATCATTGCTTCTACCCTGTTTGCCGACGCGGTGCCGGTGGTGGTAGCAATAAGCATGGGCTTACCTTTTGCAGGGGTTACCACCCTGCCTACAGTAGAGACACCTATGGGGAAATTGTAGTGCATGGTTACCGCCGCATCAATTTTACCGCTGTCAAGAAGCATTTCCATTATTCTATGAGCTTCTTCTAAGGTTTTTGCACTTTCAAAAGAAAGCCCCGCTTTTTCTGCTTCGTCTTTTGGTCCTATCGCCAGCACCTTTATATTCAAGGCCTTTTCTGCTCTTTTTGCAGCAAAAGCTATCATTTCTGCTGGGTGTTCGCTTCCAAGAAGGGTTATACCAATGGTAACGTCTTTACTTTTATTTTTGTTTTCCAGTACATCGGCGAGGCTTTTAAAGAACTGCGCTTTATCAAGGGGCATCGGCCTTCCCCCTCTTTTCAAGGTATTCGGCAAACTCCCTGAAAGCCTCCGCCACATAGGAAGTAAGATCGATATCCTTCGGTACTTCTTTTTTAATTCCGGGGTTCTTCTCCATAATAAAGGATATACCGTCAAAAAGGTTGGTCATCCTGGCCAGGAAAAGGCTCCCTTTTCCGATAATCATCGCCCTTGTCATAGTGCCTTTTAGTATCTTATCCCTCACATGTCCTATGACCGGAACCCCCGAAGGTATATGCCCCTGGGTAGGCGCAAAGCCCGGAACTCCGTGTTTTTCCACAAAAGAATCCATTTCTTCCTTTTTGATATCCCCCCGCTTTACACCGATTGCCGCTATCATCTTGTAATTGGCTTTGGGTACATCCCCCGCTCCGGCAGGTTCCGTTATTTCCGGGTTTTGAAGCTCAGGTGCGAATTTATCCACATCGGTGGGTTTTAAGCCTATAGCATCCAGTGGATTGTAAACCACATACTGCATGACCGCCTGAGGCGATGCGCCGGCGGAAATGGTATGCTTACCTATGGAATCAAGCCTGATAACAGGGTTTATTCCATCATTTTCCGAAACAAGTACTGCAAATCCTCCGAGGACGTCCTCCAAAAGGGGCATACCCTTTGCCACATGGTCCCTGCCGTTCATGCCGAGTTTAGCCGTCGCTCCTCCTGCTACTACCGCCACCTTTTTATATACCCCGCTGTTAACAAGGGCTGTTGCGGCTATCAAAGCATGGGTTGGCCCTGCGCAAAAGCCCCTCATATCTGCCCCGGTGGCATTCAGGCATCCGGCAATTTCACCGATGGCTTTTGCAAAGTTTCCTCCACCCCTTTGGTTCATATCACCGCAGGCTTCTTCCGAGCACTCTATGATGTAATCAATTTCTTCGGGAGCGGTACCGGTATTCTTTAAAAGGTGCTTTAAAGCAAGAACCGCAGATGCCTTTGTGGATATGTTTTCTACCATTACATGGGAGGAAAGGGTTTCATCCCTATCATGGGCTTTCCTGACACATCCTATAAGTTCTCCAGAAGCTTTTAATTCAACTGCCCCTTCCTCTATATATTTTTCAATAACCTCTTTAGGTTGACCAGCCTTTAAACGTTTAAGGTCGTTTTCGTTAATAAGGGGATGTTTGGAAAGTTTTTCCCTAATCCTTTCTGCAAATTCCTTTTCCAGTATAACCAGGTCAAATACATCGGAAATCGCCATGAGCCCGAAAAACTCATCTTCCGGCATGATTTCACCATATGGCCCGAATCTTTTTGCACCTGGAATTGAGTTTTGATACCAGGGCCTTTTAATATTCTTTAAATCATCGGGAAAAATGTTGCCGATATAAGTTTGATTCGGGGCATAAGATACCGCGTCTTCGTATTTTCTGATATGGGAAAATGCTCTTTTATAATAATCCGAACGGGGATTATCTTTTTCTAAAAGCTGGGTGGTGCCAGCCACCATCATGATGTGGGGAACGTGAACCAATATGTAGCTGGCACCGGAAATAACAGCACCCGACATAAAAGCCCTCCTTACTCAAATACAGTCTGCCTGTCTACATCTACGGTCAATGCGTTCAGCGCTTTTAATACCAGTTTCCTTCTTAATTCTTTTTCCTGTTCCTTAGTAAGGGCCGGATTGCCAAGGGGATGCGGTATGGCAACTGCGGGGACGATCCTGTTAGCCCCTACAGTCAGGGATATAGGAACTATTGTACATACGTGAACCGTTGGTAAACCTGCCCTCTCCAGTTCTTTTACCATCGTTGCACCGCAACGAGTGCAGGTGCCTCAGGTAGAGGTAAGGATTACCGCTTGTACACCATCGGCCACAAGTTCTTTTGCTATTTCCTGAGCAAACTTTTTCGCATTTCCAACCGAAGTTCCATTACCCACCGTCGCATAGTAGTATCTGTGGAGTTTGCCGATAACGCCTTCCTTTTCTAATTCCCTCATTACATCTACGGGAAGTACCCGGTTGGGGTCCTGATTGGCATAGGTGGGATCATATCCTCCATGGGCCGTCTGGAAGGTTTCGGGGGTTAAAAAGTCCACACCTTCAATGTCGTATTTACCAAATTTTGATGCGCTTGAAGCCTCAATCCTGTCCGGGTTCCCCTTTGGCACTATGCCTCCCGATGTTACCAAGGCGATTTTTGCCGATTTTAGATCCTTTATCGCCGGCGCGGGAGTTACCCTGTCAAAATCCGGCATGGGATATTCCGTAACAAAGGGTTCACCCTTCAATTTTTTAACCAGCATATCCACGGCCCTTTTTGCACCGTTTTCTTCCACAAATACGTTTTTCCTTATGCCCCTGGCAATATACCCTTCCTCCCGGGGAAGGCCTATTTCTTCCCCTTTAGCAAGTTTTAAAGCCAATTTTGCCATTTTGGGAACCGCTTCTCTCATACCTGCAGCCGATCCTGCGGTCTCAACGATATATACATCTTTTTTGTATACTTCAACTCCCGGGTTTTCGATAAACATACCAGTAACTGCAGGGATATTGAGGGTTTCTTTAACCGCTTTGCAGAGCCTGCCGCAGGCCATGCCGTAGCGCCCCGCATTAAAAGCAGGTCCTGCAATTACCAGGTCCGGTTCGTATTTTTTTATCCTTTCTAAAACGTCCTTTAATGCCTGTTCAAGGTTTTCATTGAAATAGCTGTCACCGCAAATTACGGTTCCTACTATTTCCGCTTCTCCGGAAAAAGCCGCGTTGAAAGCCATTCCCGGACCTACCGGGCCCTCCTTATCTAAAGGAGGAATATCGGCTTTCTCTTCCCCGCCGATCTGACCGAAAAACTGATTAATATAGTGTACCACCCTGAATTTTTTCATAAAAGGGAACCCCCTTTAAGCTTTATATTTGGAGTACTGCTCCCTGTACTTTCTTACTTCCGAGCTGAGCCCCTCCACGTCCAGTACCATTTCCATGATGCCTACATTTTCTTCGTATACGTCCTTATCCACCGCTTCTTTTACTTCAGGTTCCACAATGTGGTAAACGGCAAGTCCAAGGGCGACTCCTGCTAAAGGCCCTGCAAAAGTAGGATCGCCATTGGTAACGGTTTCCGCAGCAATTCCCGCTGCTTCAGGTTCGGCACCTCCGAGAATGACTACGACGTTTTCTGGGCCGTATTGTTCGGCAAATTCTTTTATCCTTTTTTGGACCTCCAGGTCCATTGCACCGGCGGCTGTTCAGACAAAGCATTCGGTGGTAGCAAATACCACTTCACCTTTTGTGGTTTTCATACACGCTTCAATAGCAGGGCCGGGAACGCCGTCCCTGTCTCCTACAATTACTATTTTTTTGCCTTCGAACATATAAATCCTCCTTCTTCTTATTGTTTTTTCTAATAAGTTACTGCACTCAGTTTTGTAAAGCCCACTTCAGAAGTGGCACCGGTGATAGCCTGAATCTCTATCTCAATGCTGCCATCTTCCCTCAAAGATTTCTGGGAACCTCCCGCAATCAAGGTTGCGGTATCCACAAGCCCTATAATTTTCTTCATCGGCGGGAGGACGATTACTTCATTGGCATTTCCGCTTGTTACCACCGCATCGGCCCTTGGATCCGCATCGGCCAGGGATTGGGAAGCCCCATCCCTTCCGGCGTATTCGTCGGTAATTAATACCGTTTTAACGCCTTTTTCTTCAATTTTCCTGCAGTTCATAATAAGATCCGTGTCCGGATTTCCAAATCCTTCTTCCGTTATAATAACTCCATCAAGCCCTAAGTACTCTACTAACTTAGCAGTATAATCCGATGACCTTTCCTTATCGGCAAGGGTGACATTTTCATTAGTAATTATCACACCCACAAAGTTAATATCCTCTCCGTGGCGGCGGTAAAGCTCCTCTATAACAGGGTTATTCATATGCACATAGGTGGTATTTTTATCACAGGCAGACACGCAGTTTCCGCTTACTATAGCTCCATCCATCAATTCCGTGGGGTATATGAGGGTAGGAATTATCTTTTTAGCATCCACCCCGTAAACATAAGTGTCATGCAAAAGTCCCTGGCTTTGCAGCTGATAAACATAGGCTACTTTTGGTAAATACGGGTATTCCGCAATAGCTGCCGGGAAAGGCTTTGTTTCATAAGTCCTGACTTCTTCGGGCACCTTATCCTTTACACACTTGGCTACAAAAGAGGCAGCCTTTAATCCCGCAAGCCTTATGGCTTCCTCGTGCTCATGCTGGGTTAGTCCTTCCACAGGGTTTGCAATTACAACCAGATTTACCAGCTTTGAATAAGGAGTATATTCTGCTCCGGGGCCGCTCATATCAATAATGCCTTCCTGGAAACCTACGATTCTTCCACAGGTAACCACCGCCATCCCCTTTAATACGTGAGTCCTGCCTTCACCTGCCGTCAGGGGCTTACCCAGAAAACCGGGAAAAACCGTGCCCTTTCCGCTCACCTTTACCCTGGGTTCGATAACATCCTTAACGGGTATTATCCTTACCTCTTCTCCCGGCCGGGCAACATCCAAACTAACCTCCTTTATCCTGGCATCCTCCAGCAGGTGATCTGTAAGGCCCTTTTTGTCCACGGTGAGAATGCCGTTTTCAAAACTGGTCCTGTCTCCCAGAACCACATCCTTCACATAAAAAAGCCCTAATTCCAGTTTCATCCTTTCACCCCCGAATTTTAAATATTCCTTTTTATCATGTCCTCAATCATTTCCACCGTAACATCCTTTGTGACCTGATCTACCTTCTCCCCTCCTTTATAGATGATAAGCGTGGGAAGCCCCATTACTTTCTGGCTAATAGCAAGGCGCATGTTTTTAGAAGTGTCCAATTTGCAGAATTTAACCTTATCGCCGTACTTTTTCTCTAATTCTTCCACATGGGGCATCAATGCTTTACAGGGTTCGCACTTTGGTCCCCAGAAGTCTACCAGCACCGGCCCTTCGGCTTTTAATACCTCCTGTTCAAAGTTTTCTGCAGTCAACTCAATCATTCATACCACTCCTTCACCGTCATATTTTTATTTTTTGTTAAATTTCCCCTGTTATTCCGGCGAAAAATAAAAGAGGAATAAAACTCCTTTCAGAGTCTTATTCCTCCCTGTAGCCTTAAAATACTTTTGTGATAATTTTCCTTTAAGGCTCCATCCTTACCCCATTAATTGGATTAATTCTCCAGGGGCTGTCGGGATGCGGTCCTTTTGCCTGAGAGTTTCGCGACCCTTCGCTTTCCCCTTCGGCGCCCCATACAGGGTCTCTCCCGCACCCTTCATCCAAGTATTTAATTTTTCTTTAAAAAAGGAAAAACCTATTTAAATTACCAATAATATTATATATAAACGTGATAATAAAATCAAGAAGATTTTTAATTTATCGATTTAATTGGATAAAATTTATAACTCCCTTTCGTTTAAGCATAGAAAATATGAAAATGCTTAACCCAACAGCCCATGTATTGTAGATGATTATTTGCCTCCAGGAAATATTCCCGATAAAGGTTCCATAAAATCCTTTGAAAGACCAGTATGTGGGAATCCAGTAAAGGAAAATCTGCTTACCTTCGGGAAGCATCAAAGCCCCTACCACGGAACCGGATAAAATTATACCGAGCACCTTTAAATTTGCAATCCCCGCAATTTGATTACTACTTAAAGAACCCACTATAAAACCTACTAAAACGGCTATTATGGTTCCGCATAAAGTCATTACAAAAAGTTTCCCTGAATCTACATTTTTTATCCCAAGAAGCCATATAATAACATACCCCAAAATCAACGGAATCAAAATTCCAATTAAACTTTTCCCGATAATGTATTCATATCCTTTCATCGGAGTAACAGATAAAGCACTTAAAGTCTGGGATTCTTTTTCTTCAATTATATTAAAACCTATTACCGCTCCGCATAATGCAAAAAGCATTAAAAAAAGCGATGCGGCTTCAACTACCGCCACGGGCGAATTCTTCCTCCCCAAATCCTTTACCATGAAATTTACTTCAATATCTTTATGATAAAGGATATCCTGCATAATCCTTTGAGTGAGCTCTTTTGTGTCATTAGATTCATTCCCTTCAAATATTATTCTGTACTCATCCCCGACCTTTATTATCCCCGCAATATCATCCGCACCCCATATCCTTTTTTCAACACCTTTCCCGTCGTCAAAAACTTCCACGCTGCCGTATTTTCTCAATTCTTCAATTATTTTCCCTTCAACATTTTTATCCACTGCAAACTGCAGCGCCGCAGTATCAGCCCCGGCAATAAAAAACCTTAATACCAAAGCTAAAATAACGGGTGCCGCTATCATATACAAAAGCAGCGAATCCCTTAAACTGCCGGATAAATCCCTTTTAAATATATTAAAAATTCGTCGCATTTTTTCACCTCCTATTCCCATAGCAAGTATTTTTCATAAAGTTTTGCGGTAAGGATAAAACCTATTATATTAAAAATAACCAGACCCATAATCCCCGTCCATACAATACCGGAATTCCCCGTTGGAAAAATAATTTCTTTTGCAGTAAAAAGCAAATAATAGGTAGGAATAACCTTTACCAGATTAGGAGTAAAACTGGGATAAAAATATGAAAGAAACGGCAGGGAAAATAATACGCTTACCGCAATTATCCATACACTGGCCTGAGAAATGTTGTCAAAAAAGCTTGCCAATATCAATCCCAGCAAAGCCGCAGCAATACTCCCCAGAACCAAATAAATCATTAACCAAAAATAATTTACCGTATTGCCCATCGTAAGAAGTGTTAAAATTAAGCAAGAAATAATCCCAAGGATTACCATTAAAATTATTTTAGAAAAAAGATATTCGGTAATTTTTGCCGGTGCAACAAAAAGCGCCTTAATGGTCCCTTCTTCTTTTTCCATAAAAATTAAAGCAGCAATCAGGAAATAACCCAGTAATATGGATTCCATTACAATAAAAGCCGGAATCATTATTTTATTAAAGGGGATTTCTTCTACGACCCTGTATTTATTTAAAGTTTCGGTCAATACTTCAGGCATACTTATATTCATATTTTTCAATATTTCCTGTTTAAAAGACAACAGCAAAGCATTTCTTATTTTTTGATTTTCATGTCCTTGAAAGATAAATTCTATTTCTGGTTTTTTAGAAGGATTTTTTATTATTATCCCTAGGCTGTTGAAATCCCTGTTCATTTTTTCTTCCAATTCTTTTATCGAATTTACCTCAAATATTTTGTTATTTTGAAGCTTTGCTTTTTCAATAACACGGTTAACGGCTTGTAAAGAACTGCTTTTATCCTCTATATAGTAAAAAACCTTGGGCTCTATATTTATTTTTTGTGGAAATACGTAATTTGTTAATGCCGCAAAAAGTAATGCAGTAGCCACAACGATCAAAAAAAAGAAATTCCTGTACGCAATTTTTAAATCCTTTTTGAGCAGGGTGCAAAATCTTTTAAACACCTTAACTCAACCCCCTACCCGTCACCTTAATAAAGATCTCTTCAAGGGTTGCTTCCTGAGAGTGAACCGTCTCAATATCTTTTTCCCTAATTAAATAATTTAATCTTTCTTTGTCTTCATCGTTTTCCATTGACAGCAATTCCCTTTTTAAAACTCCCTCTTCCTTATATTCTACCCTTACCATGTTTTTCCCGTATTTCAATTTTAAGTTTCGGGGAGCATCTATAAGGACTATTTTCCCGTCATTAATAAAAGCAACTCTATCGCACAGTTCATCCGCAATATACATATTGTGGGTTGTCAAAAAAACGGTAACCCCTTCCTTTTTCTTCTGCCATATTATATCCTTTATAATACTTGCGGTATTGGGGTCTAAACCGGAGGTTGGCTCATCCAAAAACCACATTTTGGGGTTATTTATCATAGACCTCACGAAAACCAACCTCTGCACCATACCTTTTGAATATTCCCCGGCCCTTTTTTTTGCGTCCTTCTCCAAACCCACCATCCGAAGAAGTTTAATGGGATCTTGTGTAGGTACGCTGAACATTTTTCTGTAAAATTCCAGATTCTCCAATCCTGTTAGCTTTTTATAAACATTGGGCTGTTCAAAGCACACCCCTATAATATTGAAAAATTCCTCCGTAGGTTTTTTAATGTTGATTCCTGCAATGCTTGCTTCACCCTTTTGTAAAGGAAGAAGCCCGGTTAAAATCTTTTGCGTGGTGGATTTGCCAGCACCGCTGGGTCCCAAAAATCCGAAAATTTCTCCCTTTTCAATTTCAAAGCTCAAATCCCGAACCGCATAGTGTTCATCACCGGTATAAGAAAAATAAAGATTTTTTACGGAAAGCATTTTAATTCCCCTTTCCTTTTGCCTTAATACCGTTTTCAATAATATAAAGCATCCTATCCACCAGGTTGTATATCCCCATGAGGTCTTCCCCTTCTCTTGTCTTTAGATAATACTCAGAAATATCAATGCTTAAAGAAATAATGAGCATGGATACTAAGTCTACATCAATGGCAGGATCCACCTCCCCTTTTTCAATCCCCTTTATCAATAGGTATTTGAAAAAATCCCCGCTTTTTTTCCTTGAATCTTCCATAATTTCGTCAAATAACTCGCTATCCTTTTCTTTTAAAAATCTAACCCCGATAGAAAAAGGCTTGGGATTATCTTTTGCATACTTTATTCCAGCTATATAAAGTTCGCGTATAAGCTGAAAAATGTTAAGTTTTTCAAAATCCTTCATAATATGCTGCATATACATTAACTTTTGCTGAGCACTTATTTCAATAATGTATTTATAGAGGTCTTTTTTATCCTCAAAATACTGATAAAAACTTCCTTTAGCTATCCCCGCTTTTTCAACTATCCTGTTTACACTCGCCTCTTTATAAGGGTGTTCGGAAAATTCGTCAACAGCCGCTTCAATAATTTTTTGCCTTTTATCCTCCGGCAAATTAAAAAACGTTGATTTTGGCATTTGATACCTCCTTTGAAAATTTATGACCAAGTGGTCATAATTTGATTAAAAAAATATGACCAAAAAGTCACATGACCTCTTGGTCATATTATATAATAATAGAAAATTTTTGTCAATTTAAATATCTATTGTTTTATTTTTTAAAAAAGGCATACACAAAATCAATATCCACTCCTCCTATAGGCGCTCTTACGAGATTCTGCAGTTCACTTTTTTTCACCCATACGTTCTGGGTAAAATAAAGCGGCACCATCGGAGCTTTATCTAAAAGATATTTTTCAGCTTCAAACATAATTTCTGCCCGTTTTTTAAAATCGGTTTCTTTCCCGGCATTTTTAATCATACCATCGTAGATCTGATCCTCCCACCCGCTGTTTTTCATATTCTCATCGGGAAGCCAGTATTCAAGATAAGTCATGGGATCATTGTAGTCCGGCCCCCACCTCGTTATCATCACTTCGTATTCTCCCTTTCTCATCCGCTGCAGCCTTTCTTTGAAGGTTACCGTTTTTACCTCGATATCGATACCTAAATTTTTCCTCAGCATATCCTGAATAATTTCTACGCCGGTTTTGGTTCCGGAAGTGTCATCTACCATGAGTTCAAAACCGAGCTTGTTTGCTTCGGAAATGCCAAGCTCCTGCATAGCTTTTGAAAGGTATTCCTTCGCTTTTGTTACATCAGCTTTGGACGGGTAATACTCCATAGGAAACTCATGTACGAATTTCTTTTCCACTCCGTTCACATCCGGGGGTATGAATCTGGTAGCAGGATAAGCAGCTCCTTTAAATGCCATCTTTATAAAATCTTCCCGGTCCAGAGCGTAACCTATGGCCTTTCGGAAGTTTTCGTTGGCAAGCCAGGGTTTATCTTTGGATTTCATATTGTATCTTATGAAATACACCCTGCCTGTGTTGTATTTTTGCGTATTTTCCCCGGAAATTACACTTTCTATAAGAGCTTCCGGAACATCAGCAAAATCTACCTGGCCCTTTTCAAACATCTGATAGGCGGTATTTTTATCACCAATTATATATACTCTTACCTCATCTAATTTTATCTCATCTTTATTCCAGTAATTAGGATTTTTTACCAGTACCAATTCCTGCTCATGCTTCCATTCTTTCAAAACAAAGGGCCCGTTGTAAAGAGCTTTATCGGCATCAGTGCCGAATTTGTCCCCCATTCGTTCTACAAAATCCTTTTTTACAGGCATAAATGAAGCCATTCCCAAAAGACCATCGAAATACTTCGTGGGAGCTTTTAATGTAATTTTCAAGGTTTTGTCATCCAGCGCCTTTACACCAACCATTTCGGGATCGGAAATTTTCCCTGTATTAAATTCCTCCCCGTTGAGTATATAATATCCGATGAAAGCGTAATTTGATGCCGTTTTGGGATCTAAAAGCCGTTTTATGGCGTACTCAAAGTCGTAAGCTGTTACCTTTGACCCATCGCTCCACACCGCATCCCTCAAATGAAAGGTATATGTGAGCTTGTCGTCCGACACATCCCAGCTGCTGGCGATGCCGGGTAAAACCCTGCCGTCGTGTACCCTCACCAGCCCTTCGTAAAGGGCATTTGCGATGCTGAAGCTATAAGAATCGGTCATGTGCTGGGGATCAAGAGTTGCAAGGTCCGTAGTAATCGAAAATTTTAGCTGACTACCTTTTGATGTACTTTCTCCGCTTGGAGCACAGCCTTGTAAAATTAAAGAACCCATCAAAAAGAGAATTATAAAAAGCGAAAGAATTCTTTTTTTGGTCATTAATAAACCCCCTTAAATTCAAAATTTTTATTTTAGATATTTATTTACAATCCTTTCATAGGTTCCGTCTTTTTTGATTTCTTCAATACCCTCTTCGAATATTTTCTTATATTTGCTTAAATCCTTTTTCTTGCTGAATCCCAGCCGGATATCCGACGAGGTTTCTTCTATCATTTTGTATTTGTTTTTCCTTACTACCTGATTCAGTTTTTTACTTTTCAGGTAATAATCTCCTACAAATTCATTTAATATAACAGCGTCAACAATACCTTTTATCAATTTCGTGAAAAGAATATCTTCGTTTAAACTTTTATCTTTCAATATGGATTTATCGTTCAAGAATTTTTCATCATAGTTGTATCCCTGTATTATGCCGATTTTGTATTTTTTTAAATCATCATACTTTTCAATGTTTACACTCGAACTTTCAAGGGAATAAACGGCTTTGTAAATTTTGCCGTATTCTTTAGAAAAATCTATGAAATCTTCCCTTTCTTTTTTGTACGATACGGTTGGTATCAAGTCTGCCACGCCGCTTTTTATGGCTTTCAAAGACATATCCCATGTGGTAACCCTTGTTATTACATCTATATTTCTTCTATTAAATATTTCTTTAATAATTTCTATGTCTATGCCCTCCAGCTCGCCTTTTTCATCGTTATAAATAACGTATGGTTCATAAGGAGAGCTTACAAGTATCAATTTTTCATCCTTTTCTTGCAAAAATTCGCTTTCGTTAATTTCAGAAGTCAACTCTATGCAATTGTCTTCCATTTTGCTGATGATATTCAGCAGTTCGCTTATATAATCCTTTTGCTCTTCGATGGCTTTATTAACATTAGAGGTCGAGTTTTCTATTTCTAAAATTTCTTTTGATATATTTTCTATAAAGCCATTTACTTCATCTGCTCTGCTGAAAATATGGGATATTTCTTTTTCGATATTTTCGCTTTCTTTTGTTGAATCATATACGTATTTTTCTATATCGTTTATATAGTTCATTATTAAGCTCAGTTTATCAAAATTCTGGGTGATATTTTTTAAGACTTCGATAATGGAAATATTGATCATGTTGCCTATTTCCTTAATTTGATTCAAAAGTGTACTGACTTCTTTTGAAACTTCCTTCGTATTGTAAGAAAGCTTACGTATTTCGGATGCCACCACTGAAAAACTTTTGCCCCGTTCTCCGGCATGTGCGGCTTCTATAGTCGCATTGAGCGCAAGTAAATTAGTCTCTTCGGAGATGTTCTTAACTGATGAAATTAATTCCCCCGCACGTTTTGACCTTTCTTCAAGGTTCTTTACAGCGCTTTCGGCTACTTCAAGTTTTTTCTTTAAAGTATTTAGATTTTCCATAATGGATATAACTTCACCCTTTTTTGCCGCAATATTTTGATAAATTTTGCCAGAATTATCTACCACCGTTTTTATATTTATACTGGTCTTCTCTATTTTTTCGTACAGGTCTTTTGTAAAATTTTTTGTCGAAAGAATGTTAGAGGTTTGTTTTTTTGCCGCTTCCGAGAGCACTTTACTCTGCTCTGCAATGCTCCTCATCGCAATGGAAATCTCCTCAACGGAAAAGGAAAGACGGCTGAGCAAGCTCAAATACTTTTCGGCTTTCCCCATAATCCCTTTAATCCATTCTTTAATCCCATTTACACTAAAAGAATTTTCCGGTTTAAAAGAAGGATTTTCAACACTCAATAGATCATTTTTTAACACATTTACTGCTGACTTCCATTTAAATATCATAATTTTATCAGCCCCTCATTATCGGTAAAAAGTTTGCCCCAAAAAGTACCCGATGCGGCCCGATTTTTTTTAAAAAAACCGGGCCGCTATCTATATATTTTAGTAGGGCGTGATCTTCAAATATTCGTTTATTACGGTGTAAGAACTATCGCCATCTATACTCTGCCAGTAACCGTAAGTATCCGAATATCTATCCCATCTTAACCTGAAACCGAGTTTTGCTTTCTTATCATATTTTTCTCCTATCGCATAAATTTCAGTTTTGCTGTCCACAAGTTTTACGAAACAATCGTAAGCGGTATATGGATCAAAAACTGCATTTGTGTAAATCGTTCCGCTGTAATACTCATTGCCCCTCAAATTTATCTTTACAGGATTTGGCGTGATGTTTTTAGTTGAAAGATTAAAGGTATCGCCCTTCGAAATATAATGCATTTTAATTCCAAGCAGGCTGAAGTTACTGTAGCTGTAATCTCTATAAGCATTGGTTAGGTCTATTATAGTAATCCCCCTCTTCCCCAAGGCCGTTATGGTATTACCCTGAACTACCATTGCGGTATCCTCATCTATACCGAAAGCAAGGTCAAAGTAATAATCCCATGCAGCCCTTATAAGCCTTCCAATCCTACCCCTTGCGTGAAAATGCTGGTCTACGAGTCCTCCGCTGAAAAATCCGAGCCCTCTGTACAGGGTTACGCCATTCCCCAGTGTGGGGCCCCAGCTTGAACCATACCTTAAAGCATCAAAACTTTCACCACCAATAATCATTGGATTTGACATCAATGCAGCTCCGGCACTGCTCCCCGCTATTACTCCCCCGTTGTTGTAGACATTCCATATAGCCTGCAATGCCGGAGTCATATTCCCGCTGGAATCATACAGAGCCGTTACAGCACGCATTTGGTCGCCGCCGGTAAACCAAATTCCTGTACAGGAATTTATGGTATTTACAATCTGCTGGCTGTAAGCATTAGTAGCGTAATTGTCAATTGTTATGTCTATTAGCACTACATTTCCCGCTCCATAGGAAAGAAATAGATTTCTGTAAAAATCGTAAGAACCGTACGGGTCAGCGCTGTTTACCGGTATAACGCCTATAACCGAATTAGCCCCACCTGCCAGCTGAATAATCTTGTTGTATACCGCGGCATTTGTGTCGCTGAGAGCACCTCCTACGATGACAAGGCTCCCATTAGTTTGCTCCTTTGCATTTGAATTAGATGGTACCCACACGCCAAATGCCAAAAACCCAATAAACGCAAGGAGCATAACACATATTAAACTTTTTCTCCAAGTCTTCATTTTTTCTTCTCCTTTTTTTATTTTTATTTCTTTTAATCACATTTTCATAAAACTTAGCGATTGAATAACCTGTACATCAATGCTGCAGCTTCGTATCTTGTAAGTTTATTTTGGGGATTGAGTTTATTATTGCTTCCCTGGATGATGCCAGCATTAACAGCTTTTATTACCTCTTCTTTTGCCCACCGGGAAATCAATGAACCATCATTGAACTGCTGTAAAGCATTTTCGTCAATTTCAACATCTCTCAAAGCTCTTCCAATAATAGTAAAAGCCTCTTCCCTTGTAATCTTATCATTTGCTTTGAATAGACCCTCTGAACCCTTTATTATCCCTAAATCGTACAGTGCCTGGATATAACCCGCGCCGAAATTTTCTGCCCCAATATCCGCAAACACTCCTTTATATTCTTTTTTTTCAATTCCCAGAGCCCTGCAGAGCATTACTGCAAATTCAAGCCTTGATGTGGTGCTGTTTCCTTTGAAACTTCCGTCTAGATATCCAGTTACCACTCTCTTCGCCGCCATCGATTCCACATACTTGCTGTACCATTCACCCTGCTTTACATCGTTGAATTGCTTTTTATATTCCATAACAAAATATTTTCCTGCCTCATCCGGTTTTATAGTTCCTACTATCTTCCCCTCATATATCTTCCCTCCTTTGAAATCAAAATTCTTTGTGTTTTCGTTATAATAATACAGCCCCGCTAAATCGGGATTAATATTTTCATTAATCTTTACTGCCAAAACTATCTTCTTTTCGAGGTTTTCTATTCCTACATTAATTTCAAATGCATCGCCTTTATTGAATAATCCTAAGGGTAAAATTATATTTAAATCATTTAATTCAACCTTCTTCACATTAATATTTATATCTTTATTCTTCAATTGATAAGCTATATCTTGCCCCGATAATTGTATAGAAATTTCTGGCAATTCGATTTTTACTATTTTACCGCTTAAATCTCCAAAATCCCCCTTTTGTAATACAAGTTCGATTTCCTTAATGCTTTCATCTATTTGGGGTGCTAATAATACTACCTTCTGATCTCCGGGATTTTTAACGATATATTCCCTATTTACCGTAATTTTTGCTTTTCCGCCTTCCTTAACCATATCAATATCCTTCATTTGCGGTTTTGAATTTTCTTTCTCTTCTTTTTCCGATGCCGTCGGGGATATTACGCTAACCGTACATATTGCCTCAAAACCACCATCTACGGTAACAGCCTTAATTACCGCCGTGCCTGAGGTTAAAGCTTTAACCTTTCCACTTTTGTCCACTGATGCTACACTGCTGTTGTTGCTTTCCCATCTTACGTCTTTAATATCCGCGCTTTCCGGCTGCACATTTGCTGTTAAGTTTACTTCTTGTCCCGGTGTTATAATGACAGATGTTTTCGATATGTTTAATCCCATTACCCTTACGGGATTTGGTTTTATGTCCATTTCCAGATTATATACTGCATATTTTTCATCAGCTTTAAATGCCCTTGTATCAGAAGTTTTCCTGTAAATAACTAGGAATGACGGGTCATTTTCTTTTGTAACGCCGTACGCGGTGCTAAAAAAGCTTTCAGCAACACTCTTTATCAGTTTTGTATTTTCCAAACTGGCGAAAACATTGTTAGAAAAATATTCCTGCCCCGAAGGATTTATCTCGCCTTTTTCGGTTATAATTTCATTCGTTCTAAAATCAAAAATATCCCCATCAGTAAGATATGTTACCTTCAGCCCTCTAACCGAAAACGGAACTTTATTATTTTCTTCAGATCTTTCACCGAATACTGCATTACTTGCATCTATTATAAATACCCCATTTTCTCCCACAACTCTTCCTCTGTTACCTTTTATTATTATTGCCGTATTTTCATCGACTCCTATACCTATTGCTTTCCCAGAATCCCTAAGGGCGACTGCAAGTCTACCTATTCTTCCCCTTTGGTCAAAATGCGAGTCCAATATTCCCTGAGTAACAAAGCCAAACCCTTTCATCATAATAGACTGATTTGGCTCGGGTATATAATCGTACTGTGTTACAGGATACATTTTTATATTATTTGCCGTAAGGTCTTCATAGCTTGTTCCACCACCGAACATTGGATCGCTCTGTATATGATCTCCAGCACTTGTACCAGCAATCAACCCTCCGCTTGCGTATATCTCCCTTATTGCCGTCATCAAAGGAGTATCCTTACCCTCATCAGTCAAAAGGCACCTTGCGTGTCTGAACTGATCCCCGCCGGTGAAAAATACTCCAAAGGCTTCATTTACCAAATCGATATTATCTTGTTTGCTTACTTCATTCTGATAATTATCTATGGCAACAGGTATAAATACGGGCTCCATACCGTATTTTACAAAGACCGGTAGATATCCTTTGAAAGAATTCTGCGCATCGGAAAAGCTCGACCTGGAAGTAGGTACAATAGCTATTTTTGGAAATTTCCCGCCCGCTGCTTTTCTCATTTCGCCGTATATGGCATCGTTGTAATCAGATAAGGCCCCTCCTATAGGCATTGCCGTAGATTCTTTAGAAATTACATTTCCAGCACTATCTTTCACTCTATAAGAATTAAATTCTATTTCGAGGTATTCACCAAAGCTTAAATCCATCTCAGGAATTGTTATTATAGCTTTGTCCTGTGCACCTATGGGCTGCCATGTAACTTGAGATAACGAAATATCCACCGGTATTTTTTCACCGCTACTAGTAACTTTATATACCGCTGTTAAAAGGTCGCTTGCACTTTCTATTTCAAGTGTCTCTTCATGAAGCTTTTCATTGAAGAGTATTTGGATATTTGAGATTTTACTTATTCCTGGATACTGAACCTTTCCGATGGGCGGAGTTGTATCAGCACAGACAGGGCTTGAAATCGTAGGTTGGGCTTTATTTCCGCTCGGATCTTTTACCTCATCTTTATAATATATTTTTAATACGCTGCCTTCAGGGATGTTAACAGGCTGTGGAAAAACTATTTTTACAATAGTTTCCGTAAGCCAAAACACAGAATCAGTTGAAGAATATGGAATTATTGTTTCAACATTTTCGCCTTTTAATATTTCAATTTTTTCTATAAAATCAGCAATATTATTAATATTCCTCGTATTTTGAGAAAGCGTCTCGTTAAAAATTATAAACAATCTATTATATAGACCCGCTTCAAGAACTGGTATTTCTCCTATTGGATTTATTTCATCAATAACCGTAAACTTGGCACAGCCGTAATTTTTAACTTCTGATTTGGTATTTTTATCAACAACTGCATATGCAATGAAAACCTTGCCGCAAATCATCGGATTTACTTCTCCGCTGTTTTTGTCCACCGATGCTACATTTTTATTGTTCACAAACCAATAAATATCTTCGTCGTCTCCTATAACTGCAGGAGCTGTTAAAATTTTCTTTTCTCCCGCGTTAAGCTGAAATACTCCCCCTAATCCCTGATTATCCTTATCTGAAATAGAATTTAATGCAGTTTCAAATATCGGTCCAAGTTCACTGTAATTTTCGTAGTAATAGCTGTTTCCGTGCTTAGGTACACCGTATTCGATTAATCCTGCAACTATGAACTGTTTTTCATAAGGTAATGCATTAAAATTGGATATATCTGTTAACCTAAGAGCCCTTATATATTTTTCAGTTTCGTATTTGTAATAGGCATAGTCGTTAATCGCAGCTAGCGCAACAGCCTTTTTCAATGCATCTGCAAATACATCGACGCTGTCGTATCCTCCCTGAGGCTTTAATTCCTTTAAAACTGCAGGCACATCGGTTCCCTTCCCGGTATTTGTTAATTCCGACCACAGGGGTGGATTTAAATTTTCCACTGCATTTCTTATTTCGGTATCATTTTTTGCATTATTTACCGCATTCATTGCACTTTGCCACTTATCCCTTTCAATTTCTGTATTCCACTTGGCCTTCGCCACGGCAAATTCTACAGCATTGGCAAATTCTGCAGAACTTCCAAAGCCCTGTCCTTTTTTCTCATATATAAGACGTGAAGCTTCATTCTTTTCATTATCCGTCAGGCTGTTCCATCCAAAGCCTTTTAGTATCTCAAGTATTTCTTTTACCTCTTCTTCTGTCCTGGCGTTGTTGACCATATAAACGGCCTGTTCTATGGTTATTGAAGAAGGCTGTCTATCGATGGTTCCCGCAAGGACAAGTCCTATTACTCCATTATTACCAACAGTAGCTAAGTATACATAGTATTTCTTTTCTTGATAAGGCTCACCGGTCACTTCCATTGTTGCTCCTATACCGCTTGTTGATATTAATCTGTTGGCTCCACCATCTGCCCATCCTTTATCTAATTTCCTTGCTTTATTATTTGCAATCAACTCATTTTCGATATAATCTTTTTCCCAACTAAATACTTCTTGAGCCACACTTTCAAAATTCTTTGTGGAAAGAAAGACTAAATAATAGCTAACTTCGCTATCGCCAGCCGAAGGTGGTCTAAATCCTATTCTATAATCGTCGACTTTTTTTGCGTCGCCTCCATTAATTAACCAAAAATTTACTTCTGTCGCCGGGTAGTTATTGTTTATTTCAGCCAATGCCATACCTGCTTTAATGGCCGAAGTGAAGAACAAAAATAGTATTAAAGCAGCAATGGTTTTGCTTATTTTTTTCATTGCCCTCTTCGACCCCCCTTACCCTATTTCGCAGACCTTTATTTTCCATTTTAAATATGATATTTTTTCTTAGGGTGCGGATGTTAATCCGCACCCTGATTTTTTAGTTATACCCTATAACATGAGCTATAATTACGAATATGCTGCCCAGGAGGAATAAAAAGCCCTGCATTTTTATCTGCCATTTTGCCCATTTGCTCCAGTCAAGCCTTGCAACACCCAGGACGCCCATAAGACACGCGGAAGTTGGCACTATTACGTTTGTAAGGCCGTCGCCCAGCTGGAATGCGAGAACGGCGGTCTGCCTGGTAACACCCACAAGGTCTGAAAGCGGAGCCATTATCGGCATTGTTAGGGCTGCCTGCCCGGAGCCGGATACAACAAAGAAATTGAATACTGACTGGAACAAATACATAAACCATGCGGAGAGCAAGGAGGGGAATTTCCCTATGCCCTGGGACACGGCATTAAGGATGGTATTTAATACGGTCGGGTCAGACGGGCTCGTTCCTCCCAACACTATAAGTATTCCTTTTGCCATACCCACCACGAGCGCTGCTCCCGTAAGGTCCGATGCCCCTTTAGCAAAGGATGAAGCTATATCGTTTACTGTCATGCCGTTTAGTTTGAAGATTACTCCTATTATGCCTGCCACAAGTCCTATAACAAAAAATTGAGAAGCAATTTCTGGAATGTAATAGCCCTTTTTGGTTACACCCCATACAACCCAAATTATACCTATCAAAAGGGTAAGTAACACCAATTTATGCCCGGTGGTGAATTTAACTTCTTCTTTTTCAGTTTCGGAATTAACCTTCACCTGATTTCTGAAATACTCGTCGGACTCATAAGAAATGGAGTTTAATGGATTTTCCTTAACTCTCACGGCATACCTCCAGGTGTACCATAAACCCGCTGCGGTAAATACAGTCCACATTATTATCCTGAAAGGTGCCCCGGAAAACACCGGCACATCGGAAACTCCTTGAGCTACAGCAAGGCTGAAAGGATTCATCCAGGACGTGGCAAAACCTATCTGGCTTGCAACGTAGGTTATGCATATGCCCACTACTGAGTCGTAGCCCATCGCGATAACCATCGGAACCACAATCATAGCAAAAGGTATGGTTTCTTCGCCCATCCCGAAAACTGCTCCGCCTAAGGAAAACAGGACAAATAAGACGGGTATTATTAAAGACTCCCTTCCCTGCGTTCGGCCAATCATCGCCATTATGCCTGAATCCACAGCTCCCGTTCGCAAAACTATGCCAAAGGCTCCGCCGATAACAAGAATAAAAGCTACCACACCTACAGCAGATCCCCATTTATCCCCCGTTACCAATCCTTCAAATACGTAATTGAGAAAACCGTAGCCGCCGAAATCCTCTGTACCCCATATCTTAGCAGGCTTTTTAACAGGCATGCCTTTTTCGTCGAGTTCATACTGGAAGGACCCGGGAACGACTACCGTTTTAGTTTTTTCCTTTCCATTTTGAATGTATGTCTTTTTTGCCGTTTCAAATTTTCCTACCGGCAAAAGCAAGGTCAAAATCCACGCCGCCAAAACCACATAAAATATGATTACATAAGTATGAGGCATATTTATGTTTTTAAACTTACCCAGCAAGTTTAACCCTCCCTTTTGATTTTTAGCTTTTTTTAATTCCTTTCAAAGGTTCCGAAAACTTCTAAAACGCCTTCCCTTACCATCCACCTCCCCTTTGCCAAAACGCTTTCGATTTCCAGATTTTCATTTAAAACCACCAAATCCGCATCCCATCCCTCCTTTATTTCTCCTTTCCCTTTTAACCCGTGTATAGTTGAGGGATTTTTTGTCACAGTTGAAAGGGCTATTTCCAATGGAATTTTGTATTTAAAAAACATTGCCTGAACGCTTTTTATCAACGCGGAAACGCTCCCCACACCCAATCCCACCAATCTTTTTTGGGAGTCAAATAAGGGTAAACTTCCGTTTCCGTCAGAACTTATGGTGAGGTTATCCGCAGGTACTCCGGCCTTTATCGCTTCATATACGGCTTCGGCTGCCGTAACTTCATCCTCATCGTATACCTCCTCTCCCGCGGTATAATCGCAGTATCCTCCTTTCATACCAAACTCAAAGGACTCCTTCATCAATCTGCGGTTCCTGTTTAAATGCGTGGGCTGAAATTGAGAAAGGGGAATATCCGCGTAATCGGCGGCATCGTATATAATTTTCAAGCCCCTTTTCCCGTCTCCCACGTGTAAATGCACCTTACCTTTTTTGCCGCCAATCATACCACCTACGCGGGCTTCTCCTGCAATTCTTGCAAGTTCCTCAGGCGAGATCCCGGAAGACCGGTGATCGGATATTGCCACCTCTCCTACCCCCACAACCTTATCTATAAAGATTAAATCGGATTTAACGCTGCCCGTCAGGGTTGGAAGCGGAATTTGATAAGCCCCTGTATATATATAAGTAGAAACACCTTCATTTTCCAGGGATTTGGCTTTACTGTACAACCTTGCCATTGACCTGGTCACACCATCCGTGCCGAGACATCCTATAACCGTTGTAACGCCGTTTTTTGTAAGTTCGGAAAGCCAAATTTCAGGGGTCGATGTCTCCGGCCCTCCTTCTCCGCCGCCTCCTGTTATGTGAACGTGCTGATCGATAAATCCCGGACAAAGGTATTTTTCTTTTAAATCCACAATTTCCAAATTAAAAGGGCCACTTATTTCGCATTTCTCCCCCACATAAATTATCCTTCCAGCTTCGATTACAACATCGCATATTCCCCTATCCTCGGGTGCATAAACATGAGCATTTTTAATGTGAATCATAAATTTCCTCCTTAGCTAATAGGCTTTAAATAGTTTTGGTATAATTTAATATTTGCATTATTTATGCCATAATTATGATTATTTTTTATATCCCAAAAACTCAAGAAAAACTTAAACTTTTTCATCTTGTACAAAAAAAATAGGCTTCAATGGGCTTAATTTAAAACCCATTAAAGCCTATTTTTCACCAATTAATGCCCTTCCCTGAAGCGTTAGCGCGGTACCCTGCCTTCCCCTGCCGGAAATTATATATCCCTTTTCCTTCAGATCTTGCAAAAGTTTTCTCACCTTTGAAGGCGTCACGTTAAATCCCCTCTCGCACATCAGGCGGGCTATGCTGTTTCTGCCTAATTTTATACCCTTCACCTCTCCTTCCCTTATGATTTCAAGCACATTAATCAAAAGGTCATTTATTTTCGTTTCCCGTAATAACGAATCTTTATTTTTCCCGTCCTTTAAAGTTATAATATCGGGTAAATCGTAGACTTTTGGAATACCCTGAGCCATTGTCAAAAGGTACTCCACGCAGTTTTTTATCTCCCTCACATTGCCGGGCCAGGAATAATCGAGCAGAATGTTTTTCACCTCTTCGGATAGATCCTTCCAGTGCCAGGGCGGTACGGTACGGGTTTGGTTTATAAAGTAATCAAATAAAAGCGGTACATCTTCCACCCTTTCCCTGAGCGGTGGAAGAAATAAAAACAAAGGGGTTAACCTGTAAAAAAGGTCTTCCCTGAATTTATTTTCTTTCACGAGTTTGAAAGGATCCTGGTTTGTCGCAGCTATTATTCGGACATCCACAGGCACCATTCGGTAGCCGCCTATTCGCATTACTTCCTTTTCCTGCAGCACTCTAAGAAGCCTTGCCTGTATTTCTACAGGAATTTCGCTGATTTCATCCAAAAAAACGGTACCGCGATTGGCCATTTCGAAAATTCCCGGTTTGCCTCCTTTTTTTGCTCCCGTAAATGCCCCTTCTTCATAGCCGAACAGTTCACTTTCCAGCAAATTTGCCGGCAGTGCAGAACAATTTATCGCAATAAAAGGAAATTTGCTCCTTTTAGAGGCGCTGTGTATTGCCTGTGCGAATATTTCCTTACCCGTACCCGTTTCTCCGTATATTAGTACATTTGAATCACTTGAAGCAATTTTCTTAGCTTTCTCTATTGCTTTTAAAATAGCCGGGCTCTTACCTACGATATGATCAAACGTGTATTTTGTAAAAAAACCCTTTTCTTTTGCCTCGATGCGAAGTTTTTCTTCCATCTCGGCTATATCGCTGGCAAATCTTAGGTGTATGACCAAACTTTTTCCCAGTGAGACCTGAGTCATTATCATTTTTTCTCCTTTAAAACTTACTATATCATTTCCCATTCCTGTATTAATAATTTTTTCTACTTCGATCTTTTTTAATATTTTTCTCGCTTGATTGTTTGCGAATATTATTTTCTTATCCTCATCCAAAGCGAATATTGGGTCCTTAACAAGGTCCAAAACCGCCTCTATCTGCTTTTTCGAGTTTATTACATCATCCCGGGCAGAAATTAGATTTTTATTTAATTCAACTAATTCTCTTATATACCTTGCCGAAAGGTAGTTTGCCCTTTCCTCCAGCAAACCCAGTTCCCTTAAAATTTCTACCATCGTCGTAAGGTCTATCAACCTGCACCCTATATCCACCACTTTTTTTATGTAATTCGGAACATAGCTGGATTCCCCGGGCGTAACAGCAATCTCCGCTTCCGGGAATTCCTTTGCTCCAGGATAATACGGAATAAAATTTATATGATTTATTCCCAGTTCTTTAATTTGATAGACCGTCTCTTCAGCGGTAATTTTTGTATCGTTTACGAGTAAAACGGGCAAATCGGAAGAAAGCTGCAAGATAAGGTCCAGGTATTTGTAATTAATAGACCTTTTTGCGAGCATGACTTTTCCGTCAAAATTAATATCTAAATCCTCCAGCAAGGTATAATGGGTAAGTAAAATAATATCCGCTTTTAAATCCCTGGGGATGCCTTTTTCCATAGAATGGGCCTCGATGGTTATCAAATCACCGATAATATCCTTTAGCTGATTTGTCAACATTCGGCTTGTATTTTCCCCTTGAGAAACGAGTACCACTTTTTTCAAAAAAATCACCTCTTAGAGTTGTCCCAAAAAATTCCCCAGTTTCAAACCCTTTTATGTTATTATAATAATTATAATATTTTTTA
This sequence comes from Thermovenabulum sp., assembly GCF_049723235.1. NCBI lineage: Bacteria > Bacillati > Bacillota > Clostridia > Thermosediminibacterales > Thermosediminibacteraceae > Thermovenabulum > Thermovenabulum sp. The sequence continues at coordinate 85,223 of NZ_JBNARB010000002.1, forward strand.
TTCTATGTTAAAAATTGAAAATCCTTTTAATTTATTGAAAATCGGATAAATAATACAAAAAAAAAAGAGACTTAAAAAAATTTTTTAAGCCTCTAAAAAGTAGGTTTCTTAAATTTTTCTTTCTAAATCAAATAAACTATACATTCAATTCCAGCTCTGCCAATTTTTCTTTTGTTGGAATTCCGTTTTTATCCCAACCCTTTATTTCATACATTATGTCAAGAAGCTTATCCTGATCAACCACTTCGCCTTTCCCGGGGCCGTCTTTTGCAGGTTCTTTGCTAAAAATTTTTACCCCCTTTTCTTCAACTCCTTTAAAACTTCTTCCCAGTCCATATCAAAGTAAGAAAGCATAACGCTTAAATGGTATATAAGGTCAGCGACTTCATAGGTTATTTCCGATTTTGAGCTGTTTTTGGCTGCTATTATCACTTCAGAAGCTTCTTCTCCTACCTTTTTTAATATCTTATCTAAACCCTTTTCAAAAAGATAACAGGTGTAAGAACCCTCTTTCTTGTTATTTTTTCTGTCGTCAATAACTTCCATCAAGTTCTTTAACACTTCAAATCCCGCAAATTCTTCCTTTTTAATAATTTCATTGAAAAAACAGGTTCTATTACCCGTATGGCACGCCGGCCCTTTTTGTTTTACCCGTGCAAGCAAAGTATCCCCATCGCAGTCGTAGTGTATTGAAACCACTTCCTGGACATTCCCGGAGGTTTCTCCTTTTTTCCAAATCGCATTCCTTTTTCTGCTAAAATAGTGCATAAAACCCGTTTTTAATGTCAATTTAAAGCTATCCTCGTTCATGTAAGCAAGCATTAACACCTCACCGGTGGTGTAATCCTGCACCACAACGGGGATTAATCCGTTATTTTTTGTGAAATCCAGTTTTTCTTCTACTTCCATTTTGCCCTCACCTCAATACCGTTTTCCAAAAGGAATTTCTTTAAATCCCCTATTTTAACCTCTCCAAAATGAAAAATTGAGGCGGCAAGGGCTGCATCGGCACCAACTTTAAAAACTTCTAAAAAATGCTCTGCTTTTCCCGCACCTCCCGATGCTATTACGGGAATATCGACGTTTTTGGAAATAAGTTCGGTTATTTCTAAATCAAAACCTTCTTTTGTGCCGTCTTTGTCAATCGATGTCAGGAGTATTTCTCCCGCACCCCTTTTTTCCACCTCTTTTGCCCAGGAAAGGGCATCCATCCCCGTATCAATTCTTCCCCCGTTTATATAAACCCTGTAGCCTTCCTTATGCTTTTTTACATCAATCGCCACAACAATACACTGGCTTCCGAAAATCCTGCTGGCCTCATTTATTAAATCGGGGTTTTTAACCGCAGCGGAATTTATGGAAACCTTATCCGCTCCTGCGATTAGTATCCTCCTTATATCTTCTACCGTCCTTATTCCCCCACCTACGGTAAAAGGGATAAATACGCTCTTTGCCACCTTTTTTACCACTTCTATCATTATATCCCTTTTTTCACAGGATGCGGTAATATCCAGAAATACCAGTTCATCGGCCCCCATCTTCTCATAGGCTACCGCCGCTTCTACTGGGTCCCCCGCATCCACAAGGTTAACAAAATTAATGCCCTTTACCACCCTTCCTTCCTTTACATCAAGGCAGGGTATTATCCTCTTTGCCAGCACCTTACTTCACCCTTTTAAATTTACTTTTCTTAATAGCTCTTTTAAATTTACATTTCCGTTATAAAGCGCCTTTCCAATGATTACACCGTCTATTCCCAGCTTCTTTACCATGAGCACATCCTCTTCGCATCTTATACCACCGGAAGCTATTAAAAAACCTTCAAATTTATCCCTTATTTTTTTTGCAATATCTAAATTCGGTCCTGAAAGCATTCCATCCCTTGAAATATCGGTAAAAATAAGTCTTCTTATACCCATTTCCTTTGCCAATTTTAAAGATGATTCCAGATCCAGAGGTGTTTTTTCCAGCCACCCCGAGATTTTTGGAGTTTCCCCTTCAAAGTCAAGGCTTAATGCTATTTTCTCCGCTGAAAATTCTTCTAACATCCTATTAACTTCATCTGTTCGAGTAAAAAAAGCAGAGCCAATTACTATACAATCTATTCCCGCATCTATCAATTTTTTAGCCGTTTCGAAATCCCTTATGCCTCCTCCGCACTGAACGTAAAGATTTGTTCTTCTTTTTATTTCCGCAATTAATTCAAAATTAACCACAAGCCCTTTTTTTGCACCATCCAGGTCTACCACATGAAGGCAGTTTGCTCCTTCGCTTTCCCAGTAAAATGCCTGTTTTAAAGGGTCTTTGCTGTATACCGTAACTTCATCAAACCTGCCCTGAGTTAATCTCACACACCTTCCATCCTTTATATCAATAGCCGGGAAAATCCTCATAGCAACCTCCCAAAATTCTCTAACAATTGTAAACCCGCTTTGCCGCTTTTCTCCGGATGAAATTGTGTTGCAAAAATGTTCCCCTTTTCCACGCTGGCGGTAATTTCCCCACCGTATTCCGTAACTGAAGAAACATCTTCCATTTCCGCATCGGCAAAATACGAGTGCACAAAGTAAAAATACTCTCCATCTAAATTTTTTAAAATCGGGGAATTCTTTTTCACCTTTATCCTGTTCCACCCCATGTGGGGGATTTTTAGCCCCTGTTTTTTTGGGATTAATTTTACATCACCTTTTAAAATTCCTAACCCTTTTTCGCTACCTTCCTCACTGAATTCAAATAAAAGCTGCATGCCAAGGCATATTCCTAAAAAAGGCACTTTTTCAATAAGGATCTTTTTCTTTAATGCATCAATCTTTCCATTCAATTTCAGCCTCCCCATAGCCTCTTTAAATGCTCCAACCCCGGGAAGCACCAAACTTTCTGCCTTTAAGATTTCTGCTGCATCAGAAGTAAGAACTACCCTATATCCCAGATACTCAAATGCCTTTTTCACACTGCCGAGGTTCCCCATGCCGTAATCGATAACCGTAATTTCTTTCAGCCTAAAGCACCCCCTTGGAGGAAGGGATACCATTTTGTCCGGTATTTCTTACCGCATCCCTTAGAGCCCTGCCGAAAGCCTTAAAAATTGCTTCAACTATGTGATGATCATTACTGCCGTAAAGTTTTGCGATATGAAGGGTTACCTTTGCACTGCCGGAAAAAGCCCTGAAAAACTCCTGCACGTTTTCCAAACTCATTTCTCCTATTTTTTCCCTGTTAAACTTTATATCAAAATTTAAAAAGGGTCTTCCCGAAATATCCAAAGAAAATAACACTAAAGCATCATCCATAGGCAGCAAGGTATATCCATACCGGTTTATTCCCCTTTTATCCTCAAGGGCTTTAAAAACCGCTTTACCAAGAGCAATACCCACATCTTCTACGGTATGATGGTCATCTACCCTCAAGTCTCCTTTTACCTCAACGGTTAAATCAAATTTCCCGTGGAGGGCAAACTGATGGAGCATGTGGTCGAAAAACCCTATGCCGGTATCCGCTTTACAACTTCCTCTCCCATCTAAATTCAGGAAAATCCTTATATCTGTCTCACCGGTCTTTCTTCTTAATTTTACAATTCTATTATTCATTTTCTATCTCTCCATTCTTCCAGGGCCTTTAAAAGCTCTTTGTTTTGCCCCTCAGTTCCAACGGTTATGCGTAAAAGACCGCTACCATCCTTAAAACCACTCTCAAAGGGAAAATACCTCACGGCAATACCCTTTGACCCTAAAAATTTCTGGAGATCCTCCAGCCCCTTTCCTACCAATGAGACAAAATTTCCATAGCCATCAATAACTTCAAATTTCAGGTCCCTGATTTTCCTTTTTAATTTTTCTCTTTCTTCAATCGTTTTTTGAATATTTTGCTTTACCCTGTCAAAATTCCTTAATACCTCTATTGCGGTTACCTGAGTAAAATAGCTTACATTATAAGGAGGTTTGACTCTATGCAAATAATCAATAATATTTTCCGAAGAAACCGCATAACCGCACCGTATTCCCGCAAATCCCATTTTCGAAAAAGTCTTTAATACAATCAGGTTTTCATGTTTTTCCACCAGATCCACATAATCCCAGGGAGAAAACTCCGAATACGCCGCATCCACAACAAGAAGCTTACCTTTTATACCTTCAGCAATTCGAGATATATCCTTTCGGTTAATAAGAATCCCGGTAGGATTATTGGGAGTATCTAAAAATACCGCCTTTACCCGGCTATCCCGGGCCTTATTTATTATTTCGTCTGTATCTATCTGCCAGTTTGCACCAAAGGGAACCGGTAAAACCTCAATATCCAGGAGTCCGGCGGTGATCCTGTACATTACAAAAGAAGGCGATAAAATTAATATGGCTTCGCCTTTTTCGCATACCGCCTGCATTATTATCTGAATGAGCTGGTCGGAACCGTTGCCAACTATAAAGTTTTTCTTTTGCAAGCCGTAAAATTTCCCCAGCTCCTCCCTTAAGGCGTCCGAATTATTCTCAGGATAAAAACGGATATTATCCATGTTTTCCATCAAAGCTTTTCGAATTTGTTCTTTTAATTTTTCATCCAGGGGAAATTGATTCTCATTGGCATCTAATTTAATCGACCAATTGTCTTCCTTTACTTCGTAATTTTTGTAGCTTTCTAATTTATTCCTGAACATCTTCCATCCTCACTTTCAGGGAATTTGCATGTAAATAAAGTCCCTCCCGCTCTGCAATTTTAATTGCATAGTCAGCATACAGCCTGAAGCTTTCCATTGAGTATTCCACTACATTGATCCTTTTCACAAAATCATATACTCCAAGGGGAGAGAAAAACCTGGAAGTCTGATTGGTGGGCAGGACATGATTTGTTCCTGCAATATAATCCCCGATGGGTTCGGGAGAAAATTTGCCCAGAAAGACCGTCCCGGCATTTTTTACATCATTTAAAAGCTCACCGCTATTCTTTGCTATTATTTCCAAATGTTCCGGTGCAATTAAATTAGATATTTTCACCGCTTCTTTAAGGTTTTCAGCAATAATAATCAAGCCGTATTCATCGATAGACTTTTTCGCAATTGTTATGTTATTTTTATAAATACCTTCATTTTGCTCCAGAAAATTTTTTAAACACCTTAAAACTCCGAAAGCCAGGTGTTCCGAATCGGTAATCAATACTGCCATGGCATTTTCATCGTGTTCCGCCTGGGAAAGCAGGTCATAGGCTACATATCTTTCATCCGCCGTTTCATCGGCAATCACCACAATTTCACTGGGTCCTGCTATTAGATCCACATCCACCTCACCGTAAACCTGCTTTTTGGCACAGGCAACGTAAATATTCCCCGGGCCAACAATTTTATCTACTTTTGGTATCGTTTGTGTCCCAAACGCAAAAGCCGCTACAGCCTGGGCTCCACCGATTTTAAAAATCTTATTTATCCCGCAGACCTTGGCAGCCGCAAGGATATAAGGACTAATTTGTTTATCCTTCCCGGGTGGTGAGGTCATGTAAATTTTTTCCACTCCCGCTACTTTTGCAGGTATTGCGTTCATCAATACGGTGGAAGGATACGCAGCCTTGCCCCCGGGCACGTAAACGCCCACACTTTCCAGAGGTAATACCCGCTGTCCCAATTTACTACCTTCCTTGATATAAAACCAGGATTCCTGTTTTTGCTTTTCATGAAATTCCAGGATATTTTCATAGGCTTTATGTAAAGCTTCCAAAAAATCCTTTTCTACCGATTGATAGGCCTTTTCTATTTCCTCATCCCTTACTTCTAATTCTTCCTTATTAAAAAAAACGCCATCCAATTCTTTCGTCAGCTCAATAAGAGCTTCATCCCCTTTTTCTTTTACTTTTTCTATAATTTCTTTCACCCTTTTTTCTACACCGGTCAATTCTCCCGGGGACCTTTTTTTAATGATTTTTATGAGTTCTTTTTCAAAATCACGACCTTGGGCAAACAATACCTTCAAGTTCCAGCCCCCTTTCTATTCTTCCGACTATTTCGTTTATTAAATCCTTCTTCATTTTAAGACTTGCCCGATTTATAATAAGCCTTGCACTTATATCAAACAATTTTTCATATACTTCAAGGCCGTTTTCCTTTAACGTTCTCCCGGTTTCCACCACATCGACTATTCCATCCGCAAGCCCAAGCAAAGGTGCAAGCTCTACCGAGCCGTTAAGCCTTATCACCTTAAGGTTTTGATGGTTTATTTTTTCAAAATACTCCCTTGTTACTTCCGGGTATTTTGTCGCAATGACCTTATCCTTTTTTTTTATAAACTCTTCTTTCTTTCCTTTTATACCCGCCAAAGCAAGAAAACAGCGCCCAATACCCATGTCCAGAATCTCAAAAATATTTACATTTTTCTCCATGATGACATCCTTCCCCACCACTCCCATATCCGCCGCTCCGTATTCCACATAGGTGGGAACATCAAAAGGTTTTACCAGGATTATCCTTAAATTATTTACTTCGTCTATAAAAATTAACTTCCTTGAATCTTCTTCCATTTTTATGTTTAGAAGACCGCACTTTTCAAAAAAATTCACCGTTTCCTGCGCCAATCTCCCTTTTGGAAGTGCAATTGTAATCATTTTCTCACCCGCTATAGAAAAATTATTTCATCGCCTTTAAAATAATATATTTTTTCGGCTCCCAGTTTTTTTGCTCTTTTTAAGCTATCTTCGGGTTTTTCCGGAAAGCTTTGAAAATAAGTTTTATCGTTAATAAATCGGGTAAAATTGAAGGCTTTTTTAAAACCTTCCTCGTCATAACCGATGTAAACTTTATAGCCTTCCTTGAAACCCCCTGCTTTTTCCAGAATCCTCTCCAAACCCGCTGCAAAACCCACCGCATAAAGGTTTCGGTTAAATTTTAAAAACAGTGAATCATATCTTCCTCCGCTGAGGACGGGATATCCCAGGCCTTCAATGTATCCGGTAAAGATAATACCCGTATAATAATCCATATGCTTGAGCATCCCCAAATCCAAGGATATGTAATCTTCGTAGCCCATGGATATCAGCCTCTCGTAAATAAAATTTAATCGTTCTAAGCTTTTTTTTGAGATTTCATTTCTGGCATATTCCTTTGCTTTTTTCAATACTTCCCCTTTTCCGTAAAGCCTGGTAATTTTTCTGAAATCGTCTATAACCGAATTTTTTATGTTTTTGTCGCTGAGAAAATTTTCAATTCCTATGTAATCCTTTTTATCTATCAGCTTGCACAGAATTTCAGAGGATTCCTCATCAAATCCATAATCGAAGGTAATTCCTTTAAAAAAATTTACCTCTCCGACATCCACGGTAAAACTTTTAAAGCCAAGCTCTAAAAGGGTTTCTACCGCCAGCGCTATTACCTCTATGTCTGCAAACGGATCATCTTTTCCCATAATATTTTCAATCCCTATCTGGTGAAATTCCCTGTAATCCCCGGCATTTTCGGTAATATACCGGAATACCTTCCCAAAATAATAAAATTTTATAAAATCCCGTCCCTCATCATTGATCCTTGCCGCCATCTCCGCTGCCGACAGGGTATACTCCGTCCTCAAGGTCAATACCCTGCCGTCGTAATCCACCACTTTAAAGGAATTGTTTTTATCCTTGTAATAAAGGTCTTCGTAGTCTAAAAAAACCGATGGTTCAACCGGTTCATAACCGAAACTCCCGTAAAGTTTACCAATTTTTTCTCTAACCTTTTCTAAAAAAATACTGCCCGGCGGGCAGTAATCCGTAAATTTTTTACCCATTTATATGCAACCCCGCTATTTTATAAATTTTTACTTCTTTAATACATTAAATAGTTAATTTGATAATATTATAAATTATATGCGGAATTTTGGCAAGTATAAAATATTAAAAATAAAAAAACGCGGAAAATCCGCGTTTACTTCAATGCAGCCTTATACACCATGTAGACGGTTGCCGTAACCTTCACGGGTTCCGGGTTTTGAGGCTGAGGCACATATCCTTCAGCCCTCTGAGCCATGTCATAAGCTTTCATTACCGGGTAATAATAAGGATTGCCGAAATCCACCCTGACCTGTTCGGGTCTTATTAGCTTTGCCCCAAGACCGTCAGCGCTTATCTCTATGGATTCCTTGGCCTGTCTAATCGCCTCGTTTATCGCCTGCTTTTTATACACCGATATGTTTTTTACCCCGTACTGAACGCTGTTCACGTAAACATTCTGAGTGTTGGAAGCCACCGCCAGGATGTCACCGACTTCTTTTACATCATTGGCTATGACTTTTAGCCCGCTTTCCACTACATATTTGATTACGTATTTTACAGGCTTTTCGGGTGCGGGCGGGTAAATCTGCGAATTCGCTTCTCCCTGCATCGGCTGGACAATGGGTTCCTCCTCTTTTATCTGGTAATTGTAAAAATACGTCGTTTTTACTTCCACCTTAAATCTTGAAAGAGCTCTTGTCAATTCCTGAACCCGCAAGGCGTTGTCCCTCTGGACGGTATCCCTGGAAAGGGATTCATTTCTTACCGTAATGTAAATCTCGGCCATATCAGGGGGGACTTCTACCGTGCCGGTAGCGGTGGTTTCAATATTAAAATACTCGGCTGCCGGTTCATCCCCAAGGGCAGAAGATGATATAACAGGTGCCGCAAGGAGGATAATAAGGGCAAAAGACAGGAGTTTTAGAAATTTCAAATTGTTTTTCATATAACCTCTCCTCATTTTTATTTTTTTCTTTACATTAAATAAATACGTAAAATTTTGCCTTGTTTTCGGGGTATTTTTAAATTAATCCTTGCTTTTTTTACCCAGAATTTCCATCCCATAGGAAATAAGGTCCTCAAATACCGACGTGTTTATCGAATAGTAGATGTTCTGACCCCTTCTTTCGTCTACCACCATCCCCGCCTGTTTTAATACATTCAGGTGGTGGGAAATGCTGGGCCATGAAATGTCAAAAAAGGAGGCTATTTCGCCGGCGGTCAAATCCCTTTCTTTGAGCAGGGAAAGAATCTTTCTTCTCACCGGATCGGAAAGTGCTTTAAAAATAATATTAAGATTCGTAACCTCTCCCTCCTTTATTTTCTTACTTTTGACCATAAAGCTTTTTGTAGATTATATAAGAATAGACAAAACCGAAAATAGTCACGGAAAAAATAGAAATCATCCCCGTTATAAATGCCAGCGTTTCGTTCATTAATACGCTTAAAACCCATACGAAACCTGCAATTACCCATAACGGCCCGGATACCCGGTGGGTTTTGTTCCATACTTCTTCGCTGGCTAAGGTCCACGGGGTTTTTATACCGTAAGTATAATTGTGGCGGATCTTACCGAAGTAATTCCCGATGAAAATAAACATAATTCCTATTGCCACCCTTACTATTTTCCCGACTGGTAAAGAATATCCCAATCCAGCAAGAAGAGTGACCAAATAAAGTCCAAACATAAAGAGCACAAACACCACTTTAAAGCCCTGGTAAACTCCGGCAAATTTTTTATAGTTCTCCGACTTAGGGTCTATCCGGGGGACCACCATTAAGAGTAAATATATTCCCAGTGTAAAGGTAGGCATGAAAAGAATGTGAGATAATTTGCCGGTGTAGCCGTCAACCTCCCCCCGTATATTCCAGTGGGAAGGCACTCTCTCGGGGAGGTACGGGTAAAGTAAAAAACCTATTACATATAAAGATAAAATAAGTATCAAAAGAAGGGTATCGGTGTTAAACTTAAGACCCCTTTTTTCCATCGCAGGACAACCTCCTTAGATATTTAGAAAAATTTCTAAATATATTATAACAAAAAACTAACCGAGAATAAATACTTTTTAAAAATTATTAAAAATATAAGAGTGACAATCCTATTGAAATGATTACTAAAAACGGTACTGTAAAAAGATTATTATATATTTTTGCCGCGAAAATAATAAAATAAATACTGCTGGACAAACCCTGCTTTATCTGCGAATTTTTTATGAGCAAAATCAATTATTTCTTTAATATTTTTTTGGCAGCCATTAAAATAAATTTCCTCAACCGCCCTTTTTATCCATACGTCCACCGGAAAGGAATCGTATTTTCTGTATGAAAAAAGCAGGATGCAGCTGGCGACCTTTATCCCGACCCCTGGAATTTTAACTAGCTCCTTTAACGCATCTTTTGAATCAAGTTTTTCTATTCTTTGAAGGTCCACTTCTTTGGACTTCACCATTTTAGCAGCTTTTATTATATATTTTCCGCGAAATCCGCACCGGGTGCAGCTTATTTCTTCCTCCGTCAAACTGCTCAAGGCATCGGGAGTGGGAAAGGCATAGTAAGTTTTACCTTTATAAATGATAGGGCTACCGTAATTTTCACATAGCCTTTCAATTACCCTCTTTATATTTGGTATGCTGTTATTGGCAGAAATTATAAAGGATATCAAAGTTTCCCAGGGGTCCTGGTGAAGAATTCGATTCCCGCTCCCATCGGCTATGGCTTTTTTGAGCTCCGGATATTCCTCTGTCAGTTTTTCCTCCAGGGCATTGTAATCCCGGTTAAGGTCAAAATAATCCATTATAAATCTTATATCTTCTTCCTTTGATGAGCTGCCTTTGCTTACTTCCACCAAAAGCGTATTTTCAGAGTAATCAACCGCCAAAAACCTGTTTTTTACAATTCCTGTAAATCGTCCGTTTTCTTCTTTCCAGCGAAAAGCCTGCCCTCCATCCAGCACGGCTTTTAAATTAAACGGCCTTACATTTTCAAAAACGTAAAGCATATTTCCTCCCCCAAAAAATATAAACCGCCCGGAAAAATTCCGGGCTTTTAATCTAATACCTTTCCCACTTTAATACTTCGGATAACGGCTTTTTGGCTGGGTTTGGATGTTCCTGGGAATAACCGAGGGGCACAAGGGATATAAGCTCGTATTTTTCAGGGACGTTCAAAAGTTTTCTCACTTCCTCGCTGTAAGGCCTCTTATACCCGGCCACCCAGCAGGAATCTAAATCATGGGCTTTAGCTGCAAGTATTATATTTTCGGTGGCTGCAGAGCCATCTTCTACGTGGAAGGGGTTGTCCTTTTCGCAGAAAACCGCCACACAACAGGCGGCATCCTTTATAAATTCCCCCCAGGTGGCAAGCTCGGCTATTTTATTTTTAGTATCCTCCTGGGTTACTACTACAAACACCCAGGGCTGAAAGTTATTGGCAGTAGGGGCCAATCTGCCGCAGTCGATAATTTCTTCCAGCACTTCCTTGGAAATGGGCTTTTTAAGAAATCTCCTGACACTCCTTCTCTCTCTCATTACCGTAATTGCATCCTTCATTAAAACCGCCTCCTTGCTATATGTATTTTGCCCGCCCTTTATATTCTACAAAAGGGGCGGGCAATTTTCAAGTTTTCTTAATTTAAATCTTTTTTATACCCAGCATTACGCTGAATCCATTTACATCCCATTCTCTGAGATAAACATCCGGAGGCATCTGTTCATCGGATAAAGTTAAGGCCAGGGTATCTTCCTTTATGCTTTCTCCAAAGACATTTACCGCTTCAATTACTTCCTTTGAGCTCGAGGTATAATAAACTAAAATTTTATCTTCTACTTCAAATCCCGCTTCTTTTCTCATATTCTGAATCTTGCTGGTAAGCTCCCGGGCTATTCCTTCCAGCAATAATTCTTCCGTGATATGGGTGTCCAGCACCACATAATATCCCGCTTCACCTTCGGTGCAGTATCCGGCTTTATCCTCCGCGCGAATATCCAGTTCTTCCTCTTTAATAGTTATTTCCTGCCCATCTACATTGATCTTAATTTCGCCTTTTTCCCTCGCTTCCCGGATCAAGGCGGAAGCGTTTGCCGCAGAAATCTCCTTTGCTATTTTGGGCATCAGTTTTCCGTATTTTGGACCCAGGAGGTCAAAGCGGGGTTTAAGCATATAGGTGAAGTATTCTTCCGCTACATCTATATACTCGATTTCTTTAATGTTCAGTTCGTCCTTTATTATATCCGTTAAATCCTTTATCAAGTCCTCATCCTGGGCATTCCTGAGCTGTACCATCATCTTTGACAGGGGCTGACGGTTTTTAATCTTTGCTTTGTTTCTCGCCGCTCTTCCCAGTTCCACGATTCTCCTGGCAAGTTCCATTTTATGCTCGAGAACCGGGTCAATTAACTCTTCTTTTACTTCAGGATAGTAGGTCAGGTGGATGCTTTCAGGAGCTTCAGGGTAAACTTCCCTTACAAGGTTTTGGTAGATTTCTTCCGTTATAAAGGGCACAAAGGGCGCTGCCATCTTTATGAAATCCACTAAGGCTTCGTACAAAGTCAGATATGCAGAGATTTTATCCTGATCCATCTCTGACTTCCAGAACCTCTCTCTGTTTCTTCTGACATACCAGTTGCTCATATCGTCCACCAGTTCTTCTAAAGCCCTGGCAGCCGAGGTAATGTCGTATTTTTCCAGTTCTTCCCTGACTTTTTTATTGACGCTGTTTACCTTAGACAATAACCAGCGGTCCATCTCGGGCCTTTCTTTTGGTTCGATTTTGTAAGCCTTTGGATCAAAATTGTCGATATTGGCGTAAAGTACGAAGAAGGAGTAAACATTCCAGAGTGTACCTAAGAATTTCCTCTGGGCTTCGCTAACCGCCTCTTTATAGAACCGGCTTGGTGCCCAGGGCGGACTGGAAACGTACAGGTACCAGCGCATAGCATCCGCACCCTGGTTGTTCAAAATCTCCCAGGGGTCAAGCACATTGCCTTTATGCTTGCTCATCTTCTGGCCGTACTGGTCCAGCACGTGTCCCATAACCAGCACGTTTTTATAGGACGATTGGTCAAAAAGGAGCGTCGAAATTACAAATAAGCTGTAAAACCATCCCCGGGTCTGGTCAATGGCTTCAGCAATAAAATCCGCCGGGAAGTGATTTTCAAATATTTCTTTGTTTTCAAAGGGATAGTGATATTGAGCAAAGGGCATGGAACCGGAATCGAACCAGCAGTCGATTACTTCTGGCACCCTTCTCATATCCTTGCCGCATTCAGGGCAGGAAAGGATTACTTCATCCACATAGGGCTTATGAAGTTCGATGTCTTCAAAAGGAACTTTGCTCATTTGTTTGAGTTCTTGAATGCTTCCCACCGCATGGTGATGACTGCAATCTTCACAGACCCAAATGTTAAGAGGTGTTCCCCAGTACCTTTCACGGCTCAGACACCAGTCGATGACGTTTTCCAAGAAATTCCCGAACCGTCCGTCTCTGATATGTTCCGGATGCCAGCCGATTTTCTTATTTAATTCTAAAAGCCTTTCCTTTATAGCGGTGGTTTTTATAAACCAGCTGCTTCTTGCATAATATAAAAGGGGTGTATCGCACCTCCAGCAGAAGGGGTATGTGTGCTTATACCTTTCAGCTTTGTAAAGCTTTCCGCTTACCTTTAACTCCTTAATAATACCTTTATCCGCATCTTTTACAAATAGCCCTTCCCACAGAGGAACTTCTTTTGTAAATTTTCCCTGAGCATCTACCGGTTGTAATACGGGTAAACCGTACTTTTGTCCCATCCTGTAGTCGTCTTCGCCGAAGGCGGGAGCCATGTGTACTATTCCCGTTCCTTCATCAAGGGTTACAAAATCAGCTAAAACCACATAGAATGCCCTATCTTTTTCTTTTTCAAAGAAAGGAAATACGGGTTCATATTTTTTACCTGCTAATCTCTCTCCGGGGAATTTTTCGACTATTTCATATTCCCCTTCCAAGACGGAGAGCCGTCCCTCTGCTAAGATAAGGTAATCCTCGCCCTGTTTCACCTTTACGTAGGTGTAATCATCCTTTACCGCGAGGGCCACGTTGGAAGGCAGCGTCCACGGCGTTGTTGTCCAGACCAAAAAGTAAGTATTTTCTTCATCCAATACCTTGAATTTTACAAATACCGATGGATCTTCCACCTCTTCGTACCCTTGAGCCACTTCATGGCTTGAAAGGGATGTTCCGCAGCGCGGGCAGTAGGGCACCACCTTATGCCCTTTGTACAAAAGCCCTTTTTCCCAGAATTTCTTTAATGCCCACCATACCGATTCGATATAGGAGTTGTGGTAGGTAACATAAGGGTCATCTAAATCAATCCAGAAACCTACCCTTTCCGTCATCTTCCTCCATTCCTGCTCGTAGGTAAAAACGCTCTCTTTGCATTTTTTGATGAACTCTTCCACACCATACTCTTCTATCTGCGGTTTTCCGCTAATACCCAGCTGTTTTTCCACTTCCAGCTCCACCGGGAGTCCATGGGTATCCCATCCGGCTTTTCTGTCAACCCTGTAACCGAGCATTGTCCTGTACCTGGGAATGAGGTCTTTGATTACCCTTGTCAGGACGTGGCCGGCATGGGGCTTTCCGTTAGCTGTGGGAGGCCCCTCGTAAAAAACGTAATTGGGGGCATTTTTTCTCTGTTCAATGCTCTTTTTGAATATGTCATTTTCCTTCCAGAACTCGAGTATATTTTCTTCTATGGGGACGAAGTTCATGGTGGGTTCGACTTTTTTAAACATCCTCTTTTTTTACCTCCCTTATTTTTTTGAAAAATAAAACCCGCCCTTTTAAGCAACGGAAGGGGCGGGTTATATCCGCGGTACCACCCTAATTTGGGCTCGTTTGAGATAACGGCTTTCTGCCGCTGGCGCCTACTTTTTTCGGGCCAATACTCGGGGGTGATCTTCGAAAAGCTTTTGCCCGCCGGGCTTTCACCAGACCCCGGCTCGCTTTGGAGCATATAAGCTTTCTACTTTCCCCTTCATCGCGTTTTGTGCTATAAAATTTATTAAATAATATACAATAATTTTGTTATTTTGTCAATGAAACCGGCTTGTAAATAAGCGCTTCGTTATCCAAATACAGTTCGCAGTCCTGAGGGGTATTTTCCACACCGGAAAATCCGCTTACTGTTTCGATCCTGAACATTGAAGAACGATACCAGTTCAATTCAGGCTTTACCTGGACGAAGGAGTAATCGTCCCTGATGCTTTCTAAAAGATAATCCCAGTTGACGTAATGGTTGAAATCTTCAATTATATCAGTAATAGCCACATCAAATTTGTTTAATAGCATCCTCTGGAATTCTCTCCACTTTCCAAAAGAGGACTCCGCTTTTGTTATTCCGAAATATCCGGCACATCCTTCGCCTTTTAATCCCGCAAGCCCTCTTTTCATTACAACTTCCAGAGCTTCTATAGTCTCGGGAGGATCGGTAGTAAAAGTATCAAAGGCCTTTACAAATTCCTTTGGAAGACTTTGCCTGAAATCGTATTTGTAGGCTTTTACCGGCAGCTCTAACTGTACCGCTTTTTTGTTGATGTAATTTATAATTCTATCATCAATTTCCAGAACAACAACTTCCTGGGGAAGCTCCGACAAACCGGCGGCAAGGCTAACCAGGTCATCGTCCCCCAGCACCAGAAGTTTTTTGCCCTCTAAATCCCCTCTTTCAGCCATAAGGGCTATACGGCTTATAACCGTCTTTGAAGTAACATAACCCTGGTCGTAGTCTATAATGGCCTCGGGACGATCCTTTGTCTCCTGTTCAAATCTTTTAATCAATTCGGTGAATTCAGAAAGGTCAAGACCCCGCCTTTCGCAGTGAGGACATGCATAATGCCTTTTGGGGTAAATCCTGTACATTTCCACAAATTCTTTTCCTGCCTTAGTAAAATTCAGGACACCATTCCCCTTGTTTTCCAAAAAGCCCTCTTTTATAAGGACACCCACGGTTTCGGCTACCATATTAAAAGGTTTTTGGGAAAGATAAACCACTTCCCAGAAATGCGAGCCCCTTTGAAGGCATGAAAGGATATTCTCCACATCCCTCGCGGTAGTTTTAATACCCGTCCTTCTTTCTACTTCCCGGGCAATACCCGCTATTCCGGTCATGGTCCACCTCCGCACTAATTGATTTTTTAAAGCACATAAAAGGACCCTGTATGTATTTTGCATACAAGGCCCTTACAGAAATAATTATAAAATAAATTTTATTTTCGTCAATAGCCCATTTTATGCCTTTATAAATTTATAACTCAATTTATGTTCAATTATTTTATTATTTTTACGCTAATTATATTTTTATCATGGGCTTTTATTTCCACATAAGATCCTTCTTTTAATTCCGAAAGGCGGACTTCTTTTCCATCTTTATTAACAGAAGTATTTTCGGTCAAATTAAAGGTTAAAGTGTTACTTTCGTTTAAGAGATACCATTCCTTGACCTCCAGTATCGGGCCTCTCATGTATACGGAAGCCCCTTCCTTTACCTCGCCAAAAACCAGAATATTTTTATTAACATTTTCATCCAAACCGGTGGTTTTCCCCGTTAACACATACCGCCCATTTTCGGTGTCAAGTTCATAGTGCAGTCCCTCGATATCGCTCACCTGGACTACGCCCGGGTAAGCCGTGGTTTGTTTCCCGTAGGTATACAAAGATACGGTTTTATCTTTTTCATTCAAATCCACAATTATGCCCTTTACCGTTACCGTCACCTTTTGATTATCATCATTATCACCTAATAAATCATCCAGATTGTTTATTATAACTGCCATTTCAGCCCGGGTAACGGGCTTATTGGGCATAAATAGATTTCCCGGATAACCCTTCATAAGCCCAAGATCGGTTATAACATAGACGTATCCTACCGCATCTTTGGGGATTGCATTTGCATCTTTAAAGGAAAGCCTGTCGTTCATATGGCTCTGGGCTATTGATTCCTTGCCTATTGCCCGAACTACATACCTTGCCACCTCATACCTTTTTGCAGGTTCATTGGGACGGAAATTTTTTAACTCTTCGGATTTTACAAGTCCTTTCTCTACTGCTAAAGCTACATAATAGTAGCCTTCCTTCCATGATAGCTTAACATCCTTTACTTTTTTGGGGAGCTCCGATTTAAAATCAATTTCCTTTTCCCAGCCCATTATCCTTAAAGCCATAATAATTGCCTGCAGATGGGTAACGGGATCCCTCGGTTTAAATAAGCCATTTGGAAAACCTTTTATTACTCCTTTTTCGTACATCCTGTCTATGGCAAATCTGGCCCAGTCAAAACCTTCCCCTACATCCTTAAAGTTTAGTTTTGGCTTTGCAAAAGCCGCAGGGGCTATAAAGGATACCACAAGTAAAACCATTAGAAGACCCGCTATAAATTTTTTCATGCCAACACTCCCTTTCTTCCTTATTTTCTTGCTTACATTTTATAAATACGTAAAAAAGATTAATTAAATTAAGGTGAATTGATTTTGTAACATTTTTGTAACAAAAAAACATCCCCTAATTAAAGGGGATGCCGTTAACACCACAAATTGAGGCCCGTTATCTCATCCTTTTTTCTTTGGAGCTCGGGTCCTATTAATTCTCTTATGTAAAACTCACCCGCAAAAACTTCTGTACCCTCAACTAAGTGCCCCCCAACCACATTTCCTTCTTCATCGGAAAGGGCTATATGGAGATGAAGCATAGGCTGACCGTTTAAAAGTGAAATATTTCCGCTACAGCTTATTATTTCCATCGGCTTATCGAATTCTAAATTGTAATACTTCTTCTCCCCTTGATTGTAGTAAGCGACCTTCGCCTTTTTGCAGGCGCCAATTACTTTTACAGTTCCCGCGGTGATCCCTTTTTCCCGAACAAAATCGGTCAAGGAAAGCAAAAGATCGCTTTCGTAATCAAGTCTTCCGACGAATTCCCGCCCGGCTTTGTACTCGTTCATCAGCACTGCCATCACCTCTATTTAATTTTTTACAAAAATAATTATACCATTTCACTTCCTTTTTATCTATTTTAGACAATATTTGTTATAATAAAAATATAAAAAAGAGGAGGAAGTTAAATGCATCGAGAAGTTCTTGATTGGCTCGAAAGCTCCGATTACGATTACGAAACCGCAAAAGCTATGCTTAAAGCCGGACGATATAATTACTGCATCTTCATGTGCCATCAGGCAGTAGAAAAATTATTAAAAGCGTTGATTATTCATTTGAATAAAGAATTTCCACCAAAATCTACTAATTTAATTACTTTACTAGAAATGGTTGACAACAACCCCGATAAAAATATGGAAACGATAATATTAAAATTAAATCCTCACTATATGGTATCGAGATACCCAGATGCTGCTGGAGGAGTTAATTTCAAGATGTATAATGAACAAATCGCTAAGGAGTTCTTATCCGATACAGAAAGGCTGATACAATGGTTAAAACAAAAGATGAATTAAAATAACTTAATACGCTTTCACCATGCCGCCATCGATGAGGATGATTTGCCCGGTAATGTAGGTATTTGCCGGTGAGCATAAAAATACCGTTAATTTTGCGTATTCTTCAGGCGTTCCGTATCTTCCAAGGGGAATATTTTTTGAAGTCTCCTTTCTTAACTCCTCAACGGTAATACCTGCCTTTTCCGCCCTTATCCTGTCAAGGTATTCCACTCTGGCCGTGCCGATTCTTCCAGGCCCTACTACATTGACCAGAATATTGTATTTCCCCAGCTCCTGAGAAAGGGTCTTGCTTAAGCCCACTACGCCCATCCTGAAGGTATTTGAAAGAATCAAGTTCTCCAAAACCTGCTTAACCGAAGAAGAAGTGAAATTTACAATCCTTCCTTCATTGTTTTTTTTCATATAAGGAAGTACTTCCCTTATAGTCCTGATGTAGCTTAAAAGGCAAAGTTCATAGGCTTTTTGCCAAGTTTCGTCATCAAAATTATCAAAATTCCCTGCCGGTGGACCACCGGTATTGTTTACGAGAGCGTAAACATCCCCGAAGGCCTCAACGGTATTTTTTACCAAGCGCTTTATATCATCGTAATTTGTCATATCTCCCACCGTATACAGCGGTTCTTTCCCTGTCATATCTTTTATTTCTTTTTGCGCTTTTACCAGTTCCTCCTCGGACCTGCTGAAAAGCATTACATTGGCGCCTTCCCTGCAAAATTCCAGAGCTGTAGCTTTCCCAAGGCCCGAACTGGATGCTGTCACTATTACGGTTTTATTTTTCAATCCCAGTTCCATTTTATTCCCTCCAAAATGATATATTTAATTTGACATTGTTTACTTTCTGACTTTCAGATCGACTACATTATTTATAAGAGGCTCAAAGCCATCGATCCAGCATTCGACCACATCTTTGTCATTAATCTGTACCGCTCTTGGCGTACCGGTAGAAATAATGTCCCCCGGAAGAAGTGTCATCACCTTTGAATGGAAGGATACCAGAAAGTCCGGCGGGAACTTCATATTTGAAACCGTATTTTGAGCAAAAATTTTTCCGTTTTTTACCGTTGCCACCCTTAATTTCATTACATCCTCTATTTCATCGGTGGTAACCATCACAGGTCCGAAGCTGAAAAAGGTATCGAAACTTTTTGCCCTGGTTAAATATCTGGGGTTTTTCCTTAAAATATCCTCTGCAGTAACATCGATTATAGTGGTAAACCCTGCGACACAGGAAAGCCAGTCTTCCCTCTCGACATCTTTGCAGACCTTCCCGATTATAACTCCCAGCTCAGCTTCGGCGGTGGTCTTTTCGGACTGGACGGGAATCTTTATAGCATCCATTGGGCCGATAATCGTGGTATCGGGCTTCATGAAACTTGCCGGTTCTTCATCGGGAGCTTTTTCTGCCAGATCCGAAGCGTGTTCCACATAATTTAATCCTATTCCCCAGATTTTCCTGGGCCTTCTGTATAATGGCGCGTATTTTATTTCTTCCTTAGGGATAAACTCAAGTTTTTCTATTTCTTCTTTTCCTCCTTTTTCATACCAATCCTTCATTTCATCCAATTGTCCCTTTTTGATAATTTCAAATAAATCCGAGGACCAATTTTTATTAAGTTTTTCGTTTACTAAACTTACAGAAACCGCACCTTTTGACGTAATAACTGCTGCTACTTCCAGTCCCATCAATTTTATCGTGGCAAGCCTCATAACCATTACCCTCCTTAATATTTAAAATTAATTCCCCTTTGGCCCAGGAAATTAAGCCAAAGAGGAATTTATATATCATTTTAATATATTATTTATCTATCGAAAGCCTTCCTTTTTCCAAGTTGAAACAGTAAAACACCGGCTCCTATAACAATCCCGATTAAATCGGTCAATCCCCCCGGCTTCATCAAAAGTAAACCTGCGATCATCATCAAAACTCTTTCAATATTATTGAGGGGTTTTAAAAGATAACCTTCAAAGGAAGACGCAACAAAAGTAACACCAATAAGAGCTGTAACAAGTGATGTTATAATCGAAACAGCATTGCTGCCGATGCCGAGAAGTACGGGATTATATACGTACATAAAGGGCACTATAAAGCCTGCTATAGCCAGTTTAAAACCTTCGAGCCCGGTCTTATACATATCACCTCCGGATATACCCGCTGCTGCATAGGCTGCCAGTGCTACAGGAGGTGTAATATTCGCCAGCATGGCGTAATAAAATACGAAGAAGTGGGATACGAAAGGTTTAACACCCAGTTTCAAAAGTGCCGGCACCGCCATATTAGCCGTTAAAAGGTAAGCAGGAATTGAAGGCATCCCAACTCCCAGTATAATACATGCTATCATTGTAAATACCAGTGTCAGGAACAAATTGCCTCCCGAAAGGGAAATAATAGCACCTGCAATTTTGGAGCCAAGTCCCGTCAGTGTAGAAATACCAACAACAATACCTACAACAGCACAGGTTACCGCAACGCTTAAAGAACCCTTCGCACCGGACTCTAAAGCCTCTAATATTTTCGACAGATTCATTTTATTCTTCGGCGTCAGCCAGCTGACGGGCACCGTTAGGAGGATGCCGAAAAAGGCTGCAAAGGTAGGAGTATAACCTTTTACGAGAAGGTAAACCAGTACAATCAATGGTATTAAAAGGAAAAACTTTTCTTTAAAAATTTTGCTTAAGCTCGGTACATCCTTTTTGTCCAATCCCCTTAAATCCATTCGAACCGCTCTGAAATAAACCGTTATAAAAACTCCAAAATAGTAAAGCAATGCGGGAATAATAGCCGCGTACATTATATTGACATACTTTACCCCAAGGATTTCCGCCATAATAAAAGCTGCCGCACCCATTACCGGAGGCAGGATTTGCCCACCGGTAGAAGCTGCTGCTTCCACGCCACCGGCAAATTCAGGGGTATATCCTATCTTTTTCATAAGGGGTATAGTAAAAGTTCCCGTTGTAACCACATTTGCCACCGCAGAACCGTTTACGGAACCCATTAAAGCACTGGAAAGTACAGCAACCTGAGCGGGTCCACCCCTTTTATCCCCGGCTATGGCGAGGGCTATCTCGGTGATGAAATCGCCAACCCCGGATTTTAACAGGAAAGAGCCAAATATTACAAAAAGAATTAAATACTGAGCCGATACTCCTATGGGCGTACCGAAAATACCTTCCGTTGTCAGGTACATATATTCAATTATTTCTGGAATCGAAAAACCTTTATGGGAAAAATACCCGCTGAGCAGGTTACCCGTCAATCCGTAAAGTAAAAATATCACGGCAAGCACGGGAAGAACCAGTCCTGTTACCCTTCTTCCCGCTTCCAGCACTAAGATTACCAGCAAAATCCCAACCATAATATCAATGCTGGTAGGCATACCCGCCCGGTTCACTATCTCATGAAAATTTGTCTTTAAATAAAGGTAGGGTATAATGCTCGCAACAATGAAAAGCGCATCTATAAATTTTGTAAAGACATTTTCTTTGGAGCTCATGGGATAGAGGAAGAATATAAGGACAAGCATAAAGCTTACGTGAATTGACCTGTGAATTATTGCTGTAGGGGTTCCGTGCCAGGAAGTATAAAGGTGATACAATGCCATTGCTATTGCTATTATTGATACCAGCTTTTTTAAATTTCCCTTTAAATCCCTGGTCCTTTCCGTTTTATCGTATTTTTTTATGGTTTCCTGTATTTGATTTTCATTAATTACCTGTTTGTCGCTCATAAAAAAATCTCCTCCAGAACAAAATTAGTTGAAAAGTTTCCCTGCCCGAATCCTTATGACTGCATTATCTTTAAAAACATTTACCAGGTTTATCTTTTTGCTGCCGATTTTCAGGTAATGGGGTGAAATCTTCGAAAGCTTTATATCCAAAAATTCAAATTCCTTATCTACTTTATCGTAAACTATAAAACCGTCTTTTATTTCCACCTTCCATCCATCTTCAATGCTCGAGGGAACACCGGGGCCAATGGAAGCCACTTTCATGGTTTTTAACACTAATTTTCCCCTTTTGATCTCGAAAATATCCTCCCAGGGCTGTTTTTCACTGGAGTGCACAAAAATAATCGAAAAAGTATTACTAAAGGAAGGTATTCTTACAGTTTTTTCATTAGATGAAATAACGATAAAATATAGGCTGTTTGAGATAAAGACTATAATTAAAAGTATTAATAAAAATATAAAAACCCATGCTTTTCTTCTCATTTTATGCATTTAGATAGAGAGCAGTTAAATTGCTTTAACTGCTCTCTTTACCTCCTGTTTTTTATTTAATTAAGCCCTTTTCTTTGTAGAATTTCTCCACTCCAGGATGCAAAGGTATTACCATATGTTCAGTAGCCCTTTCCAAGGTTACATCCTTTAAGGCTGAGTGGGATTGTTTTACCGTTTCCCAGTTGTCAAACATTGTTTTTACTAAATTATATGCCATATCCTCGGACATATCTTTGTTTACTACAAGATAGTTCTTCAAAGCTACGGTCTTTACAGGTGCGTCCACACCCTTGTATGTTCCTGCCGGAATCTCCGCTTCAAAGTAGATGGGGTACTCCTGCTTTAATTTTTCAATTATTTCCGGAGCTATCGGTATAATCTTTATATCCTTGGTAGTGGCAAGCTCGGTTATGGCCGCAACGGGAAGTCCGCCCGTAATAAATCCCGCATCGATGTTACCGTTTGACAGCTGCTCGCAGGTCTCCGCATAGCTTAAATAATCTGCTTTTGCCAGGTCATTGTAGGTCATACCGGCGGCCTTTAATATACCGCGGGCGTTGAACTCGGTTCCGCTGCCGGGTGCACCCACACCCACCCTTTTACCTTTTAAATCGTATACGCTGTTAATTTTGCTGTCCTTTCTGGTTATAAGCTGTACGTAGTTGTCGTGCAAGGAAGCAAAGCCCAGAACATTTGCCAGCGGTTCCTTGAACATTTCCTGCCCTTTACTGGCAAGGTATGCCACATCGCTCATGGTAAAAGCAATCTGGGCTTTATTTTCATTTATCATCCTCAGGTTTACCACGGAAGCCGCGGTGGAAGAGTTCGTGACATTAATACCGGAAATTTTCTCATTCCACAAGGAAGCTAAAGCGCTGGCAATAACGTGGTAAGGTCCGCCCGCTCCTCCGGATGCAAAGGTAATTTCCGTTTTTTGAGCTGGAGCGGAATTTGTCGAACTGTTTTGAGTTCCCGAATTCTGCTTTGCTCCACAACCGCTAAGAGAAAATATAATCAGAGAAAATACCATTAAAAGCGGTAAAACTTTTTTAAGGTTCAAAATATACGACCCCCTTTTTTGAATATTTATCCTATCATTTAATATCAAAAAAGGAGGTCGTTCGTAAATAATATTTAAATAAATACCTATTTTTGTTAAATGAACAATACGAAAATTGAAATGAAATTTATATATTCAAAATCGATTTCAATTCATTGGCTTTGGTTTTTGAGACAGGTATTTCTATACCCTCGCAGCCGCTCAATTTTATTAAATAGGTATTATTAAACCAGGGTATTATTTCCCTTATTTTTTTTAGATTTATTATGTAGCTTTTATGCACCCTGAAAAAGCAGGAATTTTTTAACCTTTCCTCAATATTTTTTAGAGAGTATAAGGATTTATAAACACCGCCTGCAGTCTTTATTATGGAATTTCTACCCTCGGCTTCGATGTAAATAATTTCATCGATATCGACAAAAATCAATTTCGAATCCGATTTTACAGGGAGTTTTTTTACCTCATCAAACTTTTTCCCGGGCCCTGCCGCTTCAACTTCAATATTTCTTCTAATTTTTTCTATAGTTTTTTTAAGCCTTTCTTCGCTGAAGGGTTTTAACACGTAATCCAGTGCATTTAGTTCAAAGGCTTTAACCGCATATTCATCGTATGCAGTAGTAAAGACGATTTTTATATCCTCGTCAATAGATAAAAGGCTTTTTGCAATTTCCAGCCCATTTAAATCATTTAATTTTATATCGAGAAAAACAATATCGGGGTCCAGTTTTTTTATGGCATTTAAGGCTTTTTGCCCGGAATTGATAATTCCTATTACCTTAATACTTTTATCCACCTTTTTTAAAAGGTATTTCAGCTCTATTGCAGAATACTCTTCATCTTCAACTATTAACGCCTTCAACCGCATCACCCCTCACCCGTATTATCACCGATGTGCCCCTTTGCTTTTTGCTGTAAATATTAAACTGAATATTGCTCCCGTAGAAATATCTAAACCTTTTGTAAACTGATTCCAGGCCAAAACTGCTTTTCGGGAAATCATGAGAATTTAACTTTTTTAAAAGTTCCTCTTCAATGCCCACACCGTCGTCCTTAACGCAGATCAAAAATCCTTTACGAATCCCCTTTATTATTACCGCCACATGTCCCCCTTCTTCCTTTGGAAGGATTCCGTGCTGTATGGCGTTCTCCACCAGAGGCTGCAGAGTAAGCGGCGGTATTTTGAAATTCACACTCTCATCCTTGGCAAAAGTGATTTTCAATTTGTTTTTAAACCTTTCTTTTTCCAGCGCCACATAGGATTTAACGTGCTCCAGTTCCTCATCGATATCTATGAGAACATCCTTTTTATTCAGATTCTTCCTGTAGAAATTCGACAGGTGATTAATAAGTTTTCGCGCCTTAAAAGGCTTTAACCGGCACAGAACGGAAATGGTATTCAGACAATTAAATAAAAAATGCGGGTTTATTTGATTTTGCAGCACCTTTATTTGAGTCAAAGCGAGAATCTTATTTTGTTCTTCAATCATGCTCAGCTCAAGCTGGGTTGAAAATAACTGCGCAAGCCCCAATCCCAGTTCCACATCCGTTTCGCTTATTGAGTTTTCCGCACACCTGTATAATTTCAAAGTCCCGATTATGTTGTCCTTTATTTTTAAAGGAAGAACAATCGCCGACTGAAGTTTGCATTCGGGAAATTTACAGTCTATTTCCCCCTTACTTTTGCTTACCACATAGGTGCCTTCCTGAATTACCTTTTTTGTAAGGTTTGTCAACAACGGCCCCCCGGAAGCATGATGGTCCGACCCCACTCCGAGATGGCAAAGTACTTCCTTTTCATCGGTGATGGCTATTGCGTCAAAATCCGTCATATTAAAAATAATCTCTCCTGCTTTTTTTGCCGTATCCCTGTTTAATCCCTTTCTTAAAATAGGCAGGGTACGGTTTGCAATATTAAGACAGAGTTTTGCCTGATAGGCCTGTAACTTTTCCTTTTCTGTAAAAATGGAATCGATAATCGCTATGAAAATGGCAAGACCTACGGCATTCACAACGGTCATGGGAATCCAGATGACTTTAACCACCGCCAAGGCTTTGGCAAAGGGCCTGGAAAAGATGAGCACCATTATTTTCCTCAGGGATTCGCAAATTACCCCGAGGACAATTCCGTAAACCCATTTATTGCGTTTATCCTTGGCAATGTAATAGGAATAACCGGAAATCACCCCTTCAATAATAGTGGAAATGCTGCAGGCTTTCAAGGTAAAATCCGCATTCCCTATGGATAGCCTGTGAATAACCGAAATTACTGCGGCTCCTATTCCCACCACCGGCCCGCCGTACAGCCCTCCCGACGCCACCCCAATAATTCGGGTATTTACCAAGGAGCCTTCGTAATTTATGCTGAAATAATTCCCCATCATGCCGATAATCCCGAATATTGTAATAAGTAATAGGTTTCCTTTAAAAGATTTTTCGTTCTGGGTAATAAGCTTGGTAAAGGTTTTCGATTTGGATAAAAGGTAAATTATTATAATAAAAAGGCCCAGTTTGTTCAGTAAATTGTATATTAAACTGAATATTATCATTTATTACCACCTTTTTCTTTTTTTCAAAAAAATAACCCTCTATAATAGCTTAATTTCTACCATAGAGGGTGTTATTAATTTTTTCACTTTAAATAACCGCTTAAAACCAGGAAAAGCATCACAATTCCAAATATAATTCTGTAATAAGCAAAGGGCTTAAGGGAGCGGTTAGAAACATAAGAAAGGAATTTATCGATAGCAATCAGGGCAACGACAAAGGATACTAAAAATCCTGCCCCCAGCGCCTGCCACTCCAGGACCCCCATAGTACCTATCCCCTTTAGAAGGGAAAAAAGGGATGCCGCAATCATCGTGGGTATTGCCAGGAAAAAGGAAAACTCCGCCGCACCCTTTAAAGAAAGGCCGGCAGCAAGGCCACCCATTATCGTAGAAGCCGACCGGGACATTCCGGGAAAAAGGGCAAGGCATTGAGCTATCCCTATTAAAAGCGACTGCCCGAAACCGGCTTTTTCTATCTCGTTTAACCCGTACCTGCCAAAGGCATTCTCCACAAGAATCATGAGAACTCCACCGATTACCAGAGCAATTGCTACTGTAAAGGAAGAAAAAAGATAGGTTTCAATATAATCGTTTAAGAGCACCCCCAGCAATGCAGAAGGAATGAAGGCTATAAAAATATTAGACCACAGGCGAAAACCGCTCTTTCCCGGGGCTAAGTTTAAAAGGGATTTAAAAATTTTTTCCCGGTAATAGAAAATTACTGCTAAAATAGCCCCTAACTGGATAACTATTTCAAAGGTGATGTGGAAACTCGCCCCTTTAAAATTCAAAAAATCTCCTGCGATTATAAGATGACCTGTGGAAGATACGGGTAGAAACTCCGTCAGTCCTTCCACAATACCCATTATTATTGCCTTAATTATCAGCGACATATTCTTACCTCTTTTCCGTATTTTTTAAGATATTTATTACTTCCTCGTCTTCCACCTGGGAAAAATCTTCGTAAAACTGACCAACGGCATAAAAAGGCTCTTTCGAATAAATAAAATAAAGCTCATCGCAAATCCTTCTAAAATCCTCCACCGAATCCGGAGCGATAACCGGAACCGCAACAACTATCCTTTCTGCATTCAGTTTTTTCAAAAATTCTACGGCTGCCCTTACCGTAAAACCGGTGGCGATACCGTCATCGACAATTATCGCTTTTTTTCCTTCCAAGGAATCGTAAGAGTCCTTCCCGCGAAATTTAAGCAAGTTTTCCTTTATCTTTTCCAATTTAAGTTTTGCTTCCCTTTCCAGATAAGACCTCTTAATACCGTACCTCCTTACCGCTTCTTCGTAAACAAAAAGTGTCCCATCGGGAGCCACAGCACCTACCGCAAATTCCTCATTAAAAGGAGCCCCAACTTTCTTGGTAACAACCACATCCAGGGCAAGAGAAAGCTCCTCTGCCAGTACGCCACCTACTACCACCCCGCCCCGGGGAATAGCAAAAATAACAGCCTTTTCATCCTTTTTATAATGGGAAAGCAGTTTTGCCAGTCTTTTCCCCGCGTCAATTCTGTCCTTCAGCACCTATATTCCCTTCTTTCTTGATGAAATGCAAAATCTTTTATAAAATAATTTTTATACATAATTTCACCACAAATTGTATCCAAAAGAAGGAGGAATATTATAATATGGAAAAGACCTTCGTAATGTTAAAACCCGATGCGGTAAAGCGAGGCCTTGTGGGAAGCATAATAAAAAGGTATGAACAAAAAGGCTTAAAAATCCTCGCCTTGAAAATGCTTCAGGTGACCGAAGACCTGGCTGAAAAACACTATGAAGAGCACCGGGATAAACCCTTTTACCGGGAGCTCGTAAGCTTTATTACTTCGGGCCCAGTAGTAGCGATGATCCTGGAAGGGCCCGATGCTGTAAAGCTGGTCCGGCTTTTAAACGGCGCAACCAGAGTCGAAGATGCCCTACCGGGTACGATTAGGGGTGATTATGCCCTTACCACCCAGGAAAACTTAGTCCATGCATCGGACAGCAGCGAAAGTGCCCGGAGGGAAATTGCGCTGTGGTTTCCGGAATTTGCTTTTTAGTATCTATTTCACCCTTTTAAGTTTTGGGTTATCGATTAATCCCGGGATCCTTCCTCTTTTTGCAACGGGCACTCCGTCCACCATCTTAATATCCATGGTCATGTCAATTGGTGAGGCACCGGAGATATAGCTTCCCACTCCGAAGGCGTCGGCTCCTGCTTCCGAAAGTTCTCTTATCTTATCGGGAGTAAGTCCTCCGGAAACGAAAATCTTTACATTATTGTATCCCTTCTGGTTTAACCTCTGTCTCACCTCATTTACCAGCTCTTTTGTTACGCCTCCCCTTTCGCTGGGGGTATCCAACCTAATCCCTTCCAGCGCACCTTTGAGAGCCTCGGCGACGTTTAAAGCCTCTTCGGCCTCATCCTTAAAGGTATCCACCAGGATTATCCTCGGTGAATCGGGAGGCATAATCTCATCATAGGCTTTTGCTACGGTCACCGTATCCCCTGCAATAAGAATTGCAGCATGAGGAATGGTTCCGGATGGCTGTCTTTTGAGTATCTTCGCAGCAAGAATGCAGCTGGCATTGCTGGCGCCTCCCACAATCGCAGCCCTCTCCATAACCGGAGCCACCGCGGGATGAACATGCCGTGCACCGAAACAGATAAACATCTTATCCTTAGCCGCTTCCCTGCACTCCCTTGCTGCCGTGGCCCAGCCGCTGGACTGGGCGAGGATCCCGAGAAGCGCCGTTTCATATATGCCGAATTCCTCATAAGGCCCTACTATCCTCAATATTGTCTCCTTTGGATTAAAGGTTTCCCCTTCCGGAATAGCGTAAATCTCGATGTTTTTCTCTTTTAAAAGGTTTAATACCTCCTCGAGTCCGCATAAAATACCGCTTTTTCTCGCAAAAACCTCGGCAACCACCCTTTTACCTGCTACTCCTAAGTGCCGCAATATCTCCATCGTCTTAATAAAATATATATCGGTGGTAGCACCGCATTTTATTTCTTCATGGGTTGCTGAATAAAAGAGCCTTTCTTTTTCTACTTCAAAGTCCTTTACATCCTTCAAAGATTTAATTTCTTTCATATCATGACCTCCAAAACTTTATTTTAATCTGTACAATTTTTTATACCAATAGTACGCTTTCTTTACCTTCATTACAAAAAATTTTGTCTCCTCAAAGGGTATTTCCTCTTCTTTTTTATTTTTTACATCAAACAATCCCCTATCCACCCATTCCCTCACATTGCCCCTCCCTCCGTTGTAAGCCGCTAAAGCTAAGGTAATATCCCCCTGAAATTCCCTTAATAGGTCGGATAAATACCAGGTTCCAATCATAATATTGGTTTTTGGGTCCATCAGGTCAATTTTTTCTTCCTTTATGCCCATTTTTTCCGCAGCCCATACCGCTGTGGAAGGCATTATCTGCATAAGCCCTACTGCACCTTTATTAGATATGGAAGAAGGATTGAAATTACTTTCGATTTTTATTACCGAAGCAATAAGATAAGGGTCTAAGCCGTACTCCTTCGAATATTTCACTATATAATCCTCGTACTTTAACGGGTAAATGGTCTTCAAAAACCAGTTAAGGTTAAAAAAAAGTGCAGCGATTAAAGAGATTACCAGCAAAGTAAATACATTATTAATTTTTTGATTCAACTAATTCCCTCCAATATTCCTCTACCTGTTTTAGAAGTTGCGAAAAATCCCCCGAATTATTAATTATTCTGGTGGCATATTTTACCTTTTCTTCCTGGGGCATCTGAGCCCTTATCCTGTCCTTAGCCTCTTTTTCATCCAAAAAGCTATCCCTCTTTAATAGTCTCTCTAACTGAGTTTTTTCATCAATGGTAACCAGCCATACCTCTTCCACCATTTTGTAAAGACCAAGCTCTATCAAAAGGGCCGCATCTATCACCACAACCCTTTCATTCCTCCTGGCGGCTTCCTCCAATCTCCTTTTTATTTCCTCTACAATTTTAGGATGGGTAATTTTATTTAACAGGGCCAGCTTTTCTTTGTCTGCAAAAACTATTCTGCCCAATTTTTTTCGACGCAGGCTTCCGTCTTCATTTAAGATTTCCTGACCGAAATGCTTCACTATCTCAAGATAAGCCGGTTTTCCCGGTTCAACGAGGGCCTTTGATATCTCATCGGCATCTATTATATATGCCCCTTTTTCGCGTAAAATCCCGGAAACGGTGCTTTTACCGCTGGCAATTCCCCCGGTCAAACCAATGACCTTCAAAGCCCTCTCCCCCTTTTTTTATTTTAGCTCCTCCCAGGTATAACCTTCCTTTACATCCACAATGAGAGGAACCTTAAGTTCCACCACCTTTTCCATATGGTACTTCACCAGATTTTTTACAGCATCCAGCTCCTCTAAAGGTACGTCAAAAATCAATTCATCATGTATTTGAAGCAATAGCTTGGTTCTATAACCCCTTCTTTTCAATTCCCTGTAAATCTTAACCATAGCGAGTTTTATTATATCAGCGGCGGTCCCCTGAATGGGGGAATTCACCGCAGCCCTTTCGGCAAAAGACCTTAGATTGAAGTTCCTGCTCGTTATTTCCGGAAGGTAGCGCCTCCTGTTAAAAAGGGTGGTAACGTATCCGGAAACCCTCGCTTTTTT
Organism: Thermovenabulum sp.; assembly: GCF_049723235.1. NCBI lineage: Bacteria > Bacillati > Bacillota > Clostridia > Thermosediminibacterales > Thermosediminibacteraceae > Thermovenabulum > Thermovenabulum sp. The sequence goes on from NZ_JBNARB010000002.1 coordinate 115,893, forward strand.
AACCGTATTTTCAATGAATTCCTTAACCTTTGGATATCTCCTAAAATAATTTTCTATATACTCCTTTGCCTCTTTTGTGGGTATGTTAAGGTTCTGAGCAAGGCCAAAATCGCTGATTCCGTAAATAATACCGAAGTTTACCGCTTTTGCCCTGTTTCTCATCTCGGGGGTGACCTTTTCTATCGGAATTCCAAACACCTCGCTGGCCGTCCGGGCGTGTATATCCTCTCCTTTGACAAAGGACTCTATAAGTTTTTCATCCCCGGACATATGAGCAAGGATCCTGAGTTCAATCTGGGAATAATCGGCGGACAATAAAAGATGATCGGGGCCATCGGCAACAAATACCCCTCTTATTTTCCTGCCGATTTCGGTTTTTACAGGAATGTTTTGGAGATTGGGCTCGGTGCTGGAAATCCTTCCGGTAGCCGTAATTGTTTGGTTGAAGGAGGTGTGAATTCGCGATGTTTTTTTGTCTACCAGGTTCAAAAGCCCATCCGCATAAGTGGATTTCATCTTCATCAAAAACCGGTATTCCAGAAGTTTTTCAATTATCGGGTGTGCACCCTTCAGCTTTTCCAGAACCTCCGCATCGGTGGAATAACCCGTCTTTTTCTTCTTTACGGTCGGAAGCTGCAGTTTCTCAAAAAGTACTTCTCCCAGCTGTTTAGTAGAGTTTATATTGAAAGAGGTACCGGCAAGTTCATAGATTTCTCTGGTTAATTCCATAAGCCTCTCTCCGAATTCTGCGGAGAGCTTTTTTAATTTTTCCCGGTCCACCTTAAAGCCGGTCATTTCCATATCTGCCAGTATATGGCAAATAGGAAGCTCAATGAAATACAAAAGGCCTTCCATTCCGTCATTTTTTATTCTCTCTTCAAGAATCCCTTCTAAGGGTATCAAGGTAAAGCATTTTTCTTCGTCAGGCTTATCCTTTAGCTCCACCCCTAAGTACTCATAGGCAACGGTCTTTAAATCGTATCTATTTCGAGAAGAGTTTAAAAGATATGCGGCAATCATCGTGTCAAACTCATAGGAAAAATCGATTCCATTCCTTGCAAAAAACTGTATTAACCCCTTGCCATCGTGGGCAATCTTTTTTATACCGTTCATGAGAAAAAGCTCTCTTAGTATATTTTTTATATCCTCCTCTTTAAGGAAAGACTTTTCCAGGGAAAAAACCTTTCTCCCTTCGGAAAAAAGCACCCTTTCGGGAGTTAAAAACACGGAAACAACCCCGGCGCTTTTTGCATCTTCTTTCAACCGGTATATATCCTCTATATCCTTTATCACATAGGCTATTTCTTCCCGCTGTTCATTATTGCCTTCTTCTTTGTAAATCTCTTCTATTTGTAAAACCTTCTCCAGCTGTTTCCTTTCTCCGGAACCGTCGGCAGATTCCGCCAATCTTTTTATCAGGGTGTTAAATTCCAGCTCCCGGAAAAGATTTATAAGTTTTTCCCTGTCCGGCCCCTTTATTTTTAACTCGTTGAAATCTAAATTTAACGGTACATCCCGTATAATAGTTGCTAAACGCTTTGACTTTAAAGCCTGCTCCTTATAGGCTAACAGGTTATCCTTTAACTTGCCCTTAACCCGTTCATCTTTTTCTGCCGAAAGCGCATTATAAAGATTTTCCAGATTTTGATATTCTTTCAAAAGCTTAATGGCGGTTTTTTCACCCACACCGGGCACTCCCGGGATATTATCCGACGCATCCCCCATAAGACCTTTCATATCGGGTAAAAATTGCGGGCTGAATTCGTATTTGTTAACGAACTTTTCCGGGTCGTATACTTCCATTTCCGTAATCCCTTTTTTAGTAAGCATAACATGGGTTTTTTCGCTTACTAATTGAAGGGCATCCTTATCTCCAGTAACTATGAGAGTAAAAAGGCCTTCCTCTTCGGCTTTTTTCGAAAGAGTCCCCAGCACGTCATCCGCTTCAAAACCCTCTATTTCCAGGAATTTTATGTTCATGGCCGATAAAATCTCTTTTAAAATAGAAAATTGTCCTAAAAGTTCCTCCGGCGCTTTTGCTCTTGTCGCCTTATACTCTTCAAACTCCAAGTGTCTGAAGGTGGGAGCCTTTTTATCAAAAGCCACGGCTACAAAATCCGGCTTTTCCTCTTTTAATAGTTTAAAAAGCATGTTGGTAAACCCGTACACGGCATTGGTGGGAACCCCTTTAGAAGTCGTAAGGGTCGGAATGGCGTAATACGCCCGGTGCATCAAGCTGTTTCCATCTATTAAAAGAAGTTTACCCATAAAATCCCTTCCCTATAAATAAAAAATTTTTTCCTGCGGTAAAAACTTTGATAACTCTCGTACTGCAAAATCAACCATTTTTTCTTTTATACTTTTTTCTACGGAAAACACCTTTTTTCCTTCTTCGTAATAAAAATAAAAGATTTCGTCATAGATTCCGCAAGACCTTATATTTTTCAAATAATCCTTCGGTATGCGGAATACCCCGATACCTGCATCCATTACCCATGATTTATCTATATAATTAAATACGTATTCTAAAAGTTTACTAAACTCATCTTCAAATCCCTTGTAATATATTAACGGGTCAAAGCAAAGCCTCACCCTGAAACCCAACTCTTGCGCCTTTTTCATCGCCATTACCCTTTTTTCTATACCGGGCGCATTTTTTTCATAAGTTTCGGCAATAAAAGGAGTGGATATTGTCCAGGAAAGTACAGCATTTTCCGCCGGTAACACATCCTTTATAGTGTCAATGTTGGCGCTCTTTGTCCTTAATTCTATAATTAAATCCTTTTTTCCCCGGCAAAAATCTATAAAACGCCGGGAATACGGCACGATTCGCTCCATCGCTAAAAGATCCGTCTCATAAGAGCAAGCGATATATAGATTTTTCTTCTCCCTCCACAGTTTTTCTATTTCCTCCAAATAATCTTCAATATTAACGAAAATCACTATATTTGAAGAAGGATACATGCCCTTTAAAAAGCAGTAGCTGCAGTTGTAGGGGCAATTCAGTACGGGCGATGTGTAGTAAAAATTACTAAAACCGAAATCATGACATAATTCTGGTGCTTCAAAGAGAAATTCTCCTTTTTTTACCGCAAGGATAAGTTTGACTGCTTTTTTTTGAAGGTTAAAGTTCTGCCGGGGTCTTGTAAAGACCTCCCTGTAATCGCCTATTAAAACTTTATTAGAATTTAAAAACCTGGACGTTATTTCCCGGGTAATAGGATATTCTAAGGCTTTTTCTTCTATATATAAATGGGAAAACGGACTAAACCGAAAGCCGCTTTTTAATGAGCTCAAAGTAGTATTTCACTTCCCTCTTGGAATCTGGTTTTATATTTAAAAATTCTTTTAAAAAACTCAGATCCTTATCCTTTTTAACAATTTTATAGGCTAATGCCAAATTGTAGAGCCTCCGCTCCATTGTAAAGGTTAATTTTAAATTTTGGGCTATCTTTTTTAATATTTTCTCATCCTCAAAGGATAGAGGATTTTTAATAAGTTCATTGGCTTCCACTAAAGCCTTTATATAATAATCTATATTTTCCAGGTTATCCCGGATTATCCCGTAAATTTCTTCTTTATTAATACTCAAGTCATCCAGTAAATCGTAAACCACCTTTATTAACTGAATGTTATGCACATATAAAAAAGAAGAAGCCGCTTCAAAAAAGCCCGCCCCTTCCATATCCACAAGATCGCCCTTATTAAAGACCTTCTCCTTTCCCCTGACGGGACGGGGATATGTAAGCAAAGTTCCCTCTATAAAAGGATGCTTCACCAGAATATCCGGGTAAAAACACCTTTCGGAAAAAGTATTGACTACCTTGTTGCAGAGAATGGCCTCCCCTTTCCGGTAATTAGGATTCACCGCCCCGGCTATCCCTATATTAAGAGCCACATCGGTTTTTTGCGCGGAATAACCGGTCAAAATGTGAGAAACCGCGGCGGAGGTAATTACCGTTCCCATGCCGGTAATAATTAAAATTATATTTTCTCCCTCGTATATATCGAATTTTGACGCATAATGATTTTTTTTCAAACCGTAAAAATCTATAACAGGTTTTGCTTCGGCGTAAAACGCACAGCAAATAAATACCATCTTTTACAGTTTCCCCTTTTTTATAATTTATAATATCACAAACGAAGTAGGAGGGCAATTACCTCCTACTCCGTAACTTTTACAACTCCGTGGCTTTTAATTCGGAAGCTACAAAAGCTTGAGAAACCGTTGCCACCTTAACCCCTGAAGGAACCGATAAGGGTGTAACCCTTAGCTGGTATCTCACCGGTGCAGGTATTACGCCGCCCCCGGCAAGGGGATTATCGTCCAAAAAATAAAGGCTCGCAGAAAGCCTCAGCTTTGCGAGCCTATTTTTTTCTCCCATTCGAAAGCCGTTTTAATAATAAAGGATAAATCATCGTATTTGGGAACCCAGTTTAATACCCTCTTTATCTTTTCGGTGTCCGCCACCAGCTGAGCAGGATCACCGGGTCTTCTTTCCCTGTATTCTACTGGAAAGTCTATCCCCGTTACTTTTTTTGCCTCATTTACCACCTCTAAAACCGAAAACCCCCTGCCGTATCCGCAGTTTAAAATCTCACTTTTGCCGCCTTCTAAAAGATAATCCAAAGCCTTTAAATGAGCCTCCGCTAAGTCCATGACATGTATATAATCCCTGATACAGGTGCCGTCCTTTGTAGGGTAATCCGTTCCGAAGACAAAAAGTTTATCCCTTTTACCGCAGGCGGTTCTTACACACATGGTAATCAAATGGGTGGCGTCCTTTTTTGTTTCTCCTATTTTGCCCTCCGGATCCGCACCCGCTACATTGAAATACCTTAAAGATACGTAGCTAAAATCCTCGGTAAAAGAAAGGTCCTTCAGGATGGTTTCTACAAAAGCCTTGGATCTGCCATAGGGGTTAATAGGGGAAAGGGGAAAATCCTCTTTTATAGGCATTTTTTCCGGTTGACCGTAAACGGCGGCGGTAGAAGAAAAAATAAACTTTTTAACTCCGGTTTCCCGCATCGCTTTTAAAATATTCATGGCTCCTGCCGTATTGTTCTCATAGTACAAAAGCGGTTTTTCTACCGACTCGGGCACTATAATCTTTGCTGCAAAATGCATCACCGCATCGGGTTTAAAATCCATCATAGCTTTTTTTAGGGTTTCGTAGTCCAAAATATCCCCTTTTATTAGCCTGCCGTAAAGTACAGAAGAAGAACTTCCGGTAGAAAGATTATCGAAAACCGCCACTTCAAAACCCTTTTCCCCGAGGAGTTTAACCGCATGGCTCCCAATGTACCCCGCTCCTCCGGTCACAAAAACCCTTGCCATAACACCTCTCCCTTAAATCGTTTTTCTTTAAAATCATTTTAACATATTTTTACAATAATTTCTTTACTTTCTCGAGGAATATCCCATTCTCCTGTAGGTGTGCCTTTTCCCCCTGATGGTTATGGAAAGCTCCATTATATTTTCAGGAAAGGCCATTCCGGAAAAACCCGCATCTCCGATATGCTGAATATCAGCACCGGCCATCTTTGCTAACAGCGCTATATTTTTGATGGTCTCCCTATCCGCACCTTCCTGGGAGGTGCCTATGGCGGTCATGGCAAGGGCTCCCTCGCTATGGATTTCCCGTATTAGCCTTTTTGCCGTATCCATATCCATGCCGGGAACGGTGCCTGGAGCCGGAATTAATACCACATCTGCACCGTTTATCGCAAATCCTTTTACGACCTGAGGTTCGAAAATGTTTTCCCTTCCCGCTGCATGCATTTTACCGGCGATTATGATAACTTCCTCCCCGAGAATTTCCCGGCATAACTCAAGGCTTTTTACTATGTCTTCGGATGAAACACCCGTATTAGGATTGGCAGTTATTACCACATAATCAAATCCGTAAAATCTTACTTTTTCCAGATTCTCCTTTGAAACCCTTCTACCGTTGGGGAAATTTTTAACGCTTTCGGGTACCGGCTCCAAATTTACGCCTATGAACCTGCCCGTTATGCTTTTTACCCTTTTTATGTAATCGGCGTTCATCCTGTTTTCTTCAATTTTTTTAATATAATTTTTAATAAAATCCTCTGTATCAGAAAGCGATATTCCTTCATCGTCAATACCGAAAATAAATGGCTTTTCAAAATCAAAGGTGTTTAATGTTATCATATCCGCTCCAAAGGAGGCGGCAAGTTCAGCATTGCTCACCCCGTAAATTAACGGCGGGCACGATATCACGCACTCCGCCATCACCGTTCTACCTTCCGAATGTCTTATGGTTTCAAGAATTTTCCTCTTTCCCATGTTAAAAAAATCGTTAAAAGTAAGTTCAAAAATCCTTTTCATAGAATCACCTCTAAAATCACGTTTTCTCCCCTTTTTACCTCTTCCAGTTCCGCCTTAATAATCCTTCCCGCGCCTTTCATATCCGGAATAATAACGGGTGTTAGAATACTATATCCCTTTTTCTTTATAAATTCCCTGTCGAAGCTCAAAAGAACCTGCCCTTTTTTTACATTTTCCCCTTCCTTTGCGTAAAGCTTAAATCCCTCCCCCTTTAAGTTTACGGTATCTATTCCCACGTGTATCAGCAGGGGAATACCCATAGATTCCAGTACAATGGCATGCCCGGTGGAAAAAACCTGTTTTACCCTGCCGTCAAAAGGGGAGACTAGCTCCCCTTCTGACGGTTCCAAGGCAATACCATCTCCCAACATTTTTTTCGAAAAAACCTCGTCTGGAACCTTTTCAATATCCAAAACTTTTCCTGTAAGTGGAGCAAACACCAGTAATTTTTCATTTTTTGCTTCTTTTTTTTCTTTAAAAATATTGAATATCATTAATATGCCTCCTTTTCAAACCCTATTCCCCTTCCCAGCAGGACCGCTTCCCTGTTTCTTTCTTCATCTATTGCCATAACCGCGTTGTTATTTAATACTTTGAGTATTTTAAAGCCCATATCATCACACCTTGTATTTTATATAAAATTTTCCAATCAATTTTCATTATACGTTCTTATTACCATTTCCTCAACGTATTTTTACAAATACCTCAGATTCAAAAATATTTTTCTTGAGAAAATATTCTATTTTAAAAGGAAATACCTTGAAAAAATAGAATATATAATTAAAATATCATAATATACAATTCTGTAATGGAAGGTGGCAAAGCGATGAAGAAGAATTTTCTTGGAAATACTGGTCTGGAAGTTACGGAACTTTGTTTTGGAGCCCTGCCGATGGGCCCTTTGCAGAAAAACATGGATGTGAAAGAATGCACCGAAGTGATAGCTCATGCTTTGAGAAAGGGCATTAATTTTATCGATACCGCTCAAATGTACAGGACCTATGACCCTATTAGAGAAGCCATAAAACAAACCGGAATTGATCCTGTAATTTCCACTAAATCCACTGCCTCCACCTATGAGGATATGGATAATGCCGTAAAAGAAGCCCTGGAAAAGCTTGATAGAAAATACATAGACATTTTCTTTCTACATGCAGCCAGGGCTGAGACCGATGTATTCGAAGTCAGAAAAGGAGCCCTGGAATGTCTTTTGGATTACAAAAAAAAGGGCATAATTAAGGCCGTAGGAATTTCCACCCATAACGTGAAAGTAGTGGAACTTTCCGCTTTAAGGGAAGATATCGATGTAGTTTTCCCCATAGTGAATAAAAAGGGTATCGGCATTCTTCAGGGCACCGTCGAAGAAATGATTGAAGCAATAAAGCTATGCCATCAAAAGGGAAAGGGCGTTATGCTGATGAAAGTCCTGGGCGGCGGGATAATGATCAATGAATTTAACGAATCCCTTAAATTTGCCAGGAGCATTGAGGGTTACCACTCCATCGCAATCGGAATGGTAAGCAAGGAAGAAGTTGATTTTAACGTGGACTACTTTAATGGCCTTTACGACGAAAAAAGAACACCATCCCTATCCGGATATTCCAAAAGGTATTCAGTAGTAGATGTACTTTGCAAAGGGTGCAGGTCCTGCGTAGCGGTATGCCCGGGAATGGCTATGGAATTTGACGAGGAAAGAAAAAAGGCCTATATCGTTCAGGAAAAATGCCTCACCTGCGGTTACTGCACATCGGCCTGCAGGGAATTTGCCATAAGGGTAATATAAAAAGGCGGTTTTAACCGCCTTTTTATATCTTAAACTTCTTTACATTTTCAATTAAGTCATTTGCAATAGAATTTAATGTCTGAGAAGATGCCGCCACTTCCTCTGAAGAAGCGGAAAGTTCTTCGGAAGATGCGGAAACTTCTTCCGAGGCAGCAGAATTTTCTTCCGCCACAGTGCTTACCTTTTCCGCTTTATCGAGAACATCATCCTTTGATCTTGTTATGTTGTTCATGGCTTCATAAACTCTCTCAATTAAAGGTGCTACTTTCAAAGCTGATTCCAAAATTTCATTGAAAGATTGTACCGTACTATTGACAGAATTTGTCTGCATTTCTATAAAGTCATCCACATTCTTCACAGTCGTAATAACCTCTTGTGTTTCTTTTTGAACCGCACCCACCAGTTTATTTATTTCCTCAGTGGATTTTTTCGTTTCTTCTGCCAGTTTTCTAACTTCTTCCGCTACTACTGCAAAACCCCTGCCTGCTTCTCCCGCCCTTGCTGCTTCAATTGCGGCGTTCAGTGCAAGGAGATTGGTTTGAGCAGAAATTTCGCTGATAGTCCCGGTAAAAGCCTCTATGCCCTGTATGCTGTTTGTCAATGTGTCGATTTTTTGTATTACCACTTTAAAAGCATTTTTCACATCTTCTATAGTTTTTATCAATTTTTCCATTTCCTTTTTGCCCATATCTGCCTTGCCGGAAGTGTTCTCGGTTTCATCTTTTACACTGCTTAGCTCTTTAAAAGCATTTTCGATGTTATTACTCAAAACATCCATGAGTTTTACTATTTCCATCAGGTCATTAGCTTGAGAGGTAGCACCCTCCGCCACCTGCTGTACTGTTTTGGCAACTTCCTGGGAAGAAGCTGCCATTTCTTGGGAGACCGCCGAAAGGCTTTCCGAGTGAGCGGCAAGCTCTTTGGCCCTCTGTGTAAGGTTACCGATAAGAAATCCAAGGGAACTTTTCATCTCGTTCATGGCTCTGGCAATATCTCCTATTTCATCTTTTCTATCTAAGTACCTTTTATCTACTTCAAAGTTTAGCTCTCCTTTTGCTACGCTTTTTAGTCTTTCCACCGCAAGTTTAAGAGGATTTGAAATCCTTTTCACTATAAAGGAAAGAAGTATAACCGAAAGTAAAATCATTAATACCGTATAAATTACCGAGCTAAAGAGCATTCCTTTCAGCACACCGGTAAAATCATTTACAGGTACCGTAGCGCCAATTATATACCTTCCCGCGGTTTTATATCTCATAAAATATAAGGCATTGTCGTAATTGTATTTAAATCTTCCTTCCTCCCCTGCCAATTGCTTGCCCCAGGGAAGTTCATCGAGTTTTTTACCTATCATATTTGAATCCCTGTGACTTAGAATAGCACGGGTATCTTTATCCGCAACCAAAATAAATCCGTTCTTGCCAAATCTGTAAATTTCAGACACTTTTTTAATATCAGCCTTTTGTAGTTCTTTTTGTAATCGCTCGGGCTTCACCCCAATCTGAACTATTCCGGGCTTATCCATACGGGATACACCTATGTACTGAAAAAGCACTTTGTCCGTTCCCCTCTGCTGGGGCTCCTGAGCGAGTTCAAAATTTTTATCTTTTAAACCCTGTAAAAAAGGTTTAGTTTGTTCCGAAGTGTTAAAATCAAAACCGTAAAATTCCGGTACAGTTCCCCACTTTAAAACCCCATCGGAATCTATTACGTGGATTTCCTCCACATCCATGCTCTTTGCCAGGTTTACGAGCTTTTCCCTGGAGTTTATAATTTCAGGTTTTTCAGCAATTATAAAGGCCACCGTCCTTGCTTTGGTAATGTAAAGGGCGTTCAATTCTTCCTTTAATTCCTTTATTCTCTCATCCTGATTTTTTACGTAATTTTCCACTTCCTGCACCTTTTGCGCAGCAAATTCATCCATTTGCCCCGATACCATATTAGTCGTAAAATAATAAGAAATTGCCGTAAGTATTAGAGTTGAAAGTATTACTATAATCGCAACGGGTATTGTGATTTGTTTTCTTATATCCATAAACATCCCTCCAAACAAAGTTTTTTGTGAATTTTAAACAATATTTGGACTCATTTTTTTGTAATATTTTAACTATATTTGTTATTTTTTAATATGTTTAAATTATATTACAAAATTCGACAAAAAATCAATAATTTAGTTTTTCTACATAAAATTTGAAGGATATTTGTCATAATATGTAGAATTATATAAAAGCTATTCTTTACTTTCTGAGCGGCGGTGATAGGGTGAATTTTAAAAAGTTTTACATAATTTCAACCGTCATTTTATGCATATTGCCCATGATTTTTTTATTTTTATACGTTGTAAGAATACTCATCCCTGGCTATGAAAGGACAATTACCAATTACCATATAGTTGAAACCCAAAAAAATTTAGAAAAAATCATCGGCAAAAACCTGGAAGATTTAAAAATAACCGCCCGGGATTATTCTGTTTGGAGCAATATGTACGAAGCCTTTCAGATAAAAGATATAGAATATATTAAAAGAAACTACAGCGGTTATCTCCCTGATGAACCCTATAACCTTTCGCTAATACTGGCGGTGGATCTAAATAAAAACCCCCTTGATTTTTATTCCGATCAGCCTTATTCCGTTGATTCCCTTCTTCAAAATAAAGAAATAGACATCCTATATAAGAAAACCTTAGAGGATTTAAAAAATGGCGGGTTGAATGCCGCTATAAAATCAGGATACATAAAGTTAAATAATTATATTTACGCCTTCGGAATATCCCCGATTCTCGACGATCGGGATTTTTCAAAACCTCCTATGGGAATACTGCTGATAGGGCGTGAAATTAATGAAAATTTTCTCGGAAAGGTAAACTCTTATATAGAATCCCCTTTAATTTTCTGCAATGAAGATAAAGAGCATCCTCCATTAATAAAAGGTTTTTTAAAAAGAGAAATCCCTGTCTTTGACATCTGGGGTCATCCCTTGGGGCGATTTATCTCATATTTCAACCTGGGAGTTTTAAGAACCATATACCGCAACTTCTTTCTTTTCTTTATTATCTTCTGCATATTTATCTTTTCTTTAGGAGTATTGTTTGCCATTTCTTTTTCCTCATATTTTGCCAGACAGTTTTATGATCTTGAAGTAAATGCTTTGAAAAGTTTATCTATAAATAATAGTGAACGCATCTCCGGAATAATTGCCCAGAATATCAAAAACCCTTTCAAAAAGGTCTCAATGGTGGTCGATATTCTTTCAAGGGAACTAAAAGAAAAAATAGCGGTTCTGGAGGCACAAAGAAAAAGACTCCTTACCCTTTACGAATCGGAAAAAAGGCAGTTTGAAGACACTATAAAAATGCTTGTCTCAATAGTAGAATTAAAAGACCCTTACACCAAAGGCCATGCAGAAAGGGTAAGTAAAATAGCCGTAAAAATAGGCGAAAAGCTCGGAATATCACCTTCCGAGCGGGAAAATCTTGAAATAGCAGGGCTTTTACATGACATAGGCAAGATAATCATCCCTGAAAACATACTAAACAAAACCGGAAAACTTTCCAGGGATGAGTATGAGTTAATAAAACTGCACACCACTTACGGATTTCATATATTAAATGAGAACCAGACCTTCCGGCACATTGCAAAAATAGTTCTTTTCCACCACGAAAACATTAACGGCACGGGCTACCCCAGAGGCATTAAAGGAGAAGATATTCCCTTAGAGTCAAAAATTATTTCTATTGCCGATGTTTACGATGCCCTTACTACGGACAGGCCCTATCGAAAAGCTTATTCCAAAGAAGAAGCCCTAAAAATTATGGAACAGGATGCGGGGAAAAAATTTGATGAAAAGATTTTTGAGGTGTTCAAGGAAGTAATAAGGGAGGGCGATATCCATAGTTAGTTAAGTCTATATAATTGTGTAAAAAGGGATTGAGCCTCTCCCACCCTCTGGTTAGAAGATTCAAAAATATTTCATCACCTTCTTTTAAAAAAACTAAAGATGAAGGAATGGCTAAACTTTTGGAATTAAAGCCGAACCTTAAACTGGATTTGAACAAACTAAAACGTGTTGTATAAAATAAAGGATATATTCATTGCACTGTCCTTTAAAGCCTTGGAGCCCCTAACTCTCACTAAAGAGGCAGGCTTTTAGCCTGCCTCTTTTAGTCCCTATTCTCCATTAAAACTTCCCATAATATATAAGCTCTCTTTTGTTAATATTGAAATATTTTCTTTTACATCGATTAAGTTAATATTAACTCTAAATAATCCCTCTATGTTACATATTATATAAACTTGAGTAGTTGATTCATAAACTGCAGGTAATTCAAATCCATTTAACGGTCCCCATCCAGTTTCAACTATATTATACCAATTCCCTGCAGTATCCTTTGCCCAGAGCTGTATTTTTTCAGAAGCATCTGTCCAACCATAATTTTCATCATATACTTCAACTGATACCGTCATTCTTACAGCATCATAACCTAATAAACCTTCTTTAACAGTTTTAAGCGTTATATTAATAGGCGTTTTGTCATATACAAATTGTTCTACAATTTCATTCGAAATTGGAATCCCATTATTTTCAGGTAATAAATCACCAGAATAAAATGTGATATTATCAAGTAACTCTATTTCGTATTGAGAATGTTCATCTATCCAAAAATCAAACCAAGTTAATGATAAATCTATTTTACTTTCTCCATCCTTGCCATATAAGTTCCCCTCTATTTTAAACCTTCCTGATTCAGCTACAGCTATATAAACATCCCAATAATTAATATAATTTGGTGCAATTTCTTCGTTTATTTGAAATTCATAACCTATTAGATTGTACCATTGATCATTATCTTTCAACCATACTTGAACTTTTTCATTAGCTAAAACCCAATTATTCTCTCCAGCTTCTTGATATGCTTTTACTTCAACAACAGCACCATTATAAGGTAAATTACCTAAACAATTTGGATCTGATTCGATTATTAATTTGATTGGCAAAATATTATTAGAAGTTAAAATAGTTTTAATTTCGTTTTCTTTAATTAGTCCTTTATTTATTATCAAATTGTCTCCCCAATCGAACCCCATTTTATATAGCGAATGAGCATTTAACGTTAATTCTATAAACTTCTCATCTATTGTTTTATTTGTATTTAAATCGTATAACTTTGTTTTAACTATATATTTTCCTGGTTTTTTTACGATTACATGTATTGGTAAAGTTATTTCCTCTCCAGAAAATAATGCTATACCTTCTTGAGGTCCCCACCCATTGGTAATAATGTTTTCCCAATCTCCTGCCGTATCCTTTGTAAAAAGCATCAATTTATCTTCTCCAGGAACATAATTTTCTCCATCTATTTCATAAACATATTCTATTACAATTCGCGCACTTTTATAATTTTTTTCAGATATTATATCCCCATAATCCGACATAAATATAGGTTGTATTTTCAAATTTATTGGAGAATATCCTGCAGATAATTCATTCATTAATCTATTTAATTCATCTTGATTTTTATAATTATTTTCAAAATATGGTTCTATAGCAAAACTTACAAAACTATCTAAATTTGCTATATTAAATTCTGGATATTCTCTAAAAGAATAATTTACATTTTTGGAAATTATTAGGAATTTATGGCTATTTATAGGTTCTTCCCATAATTCAAATTGAATCTGATAATTACCGTAATCTTTAATAATAGGATATATATACATAGTTACTGTCGTTTCTGCCCCTAAGTTGCCAATATTATACCAATTTGAATTTTCATCATATTTTTGAGCAATATCTATCCACCCTGCTTCTTCATTATATACCCAAAGTTGAACATCATTATATGGTTCAAAATTTTCATTAACCACCATTGCCCTCATTGAGACATTATTATATGGATTCCCTGATCCTATTCCTTTAATTGTGATTTCGATTGGTTTAATTTCTTCTAAAATATTTTCACTAAAATCTTCAGGCACTGGCAATGTTTCAACCTTTTTGAATGAAAAGTTATTATTTATCTTAATATCCGGCTCAATATATATTTCATTTTGAACTGCTGTCACATTAATTTCTATTTCATTTGATGTGATTTCAGCATCATTATTCTGTGTATCAACAAGCGTAAACTTTATTTTACACTGACCTGCTTCTTTAAATGATACTGAAATATTGGTGTTGGGATTATAATCCTTTAATATAAATGTATTTTGGTTTCCTCCTTCCCTCCACGGTTCCCAATACCATATTCTATTTTCTTTGATTACAGTTCCCGGAGCAAAAATTTCTACAGTGTCCTCAGCTATTCCTTCTGGTTTTTCAACCTCAATTTTCATCTTCGGATTTATATATCCAAATTCTCCTCTGTTTTCCAAGTCACAGTATAAATAAACATTTATATCTTTATATTCATTTACTTTTACATCATTTGGCCCTGAAATTTCAATTGTATATTTTGGTTTTTGGAAGTATATAAGCAAGCCTTCTCCACTGGATATTCTTTCTGGTAATGCCTTAGTATCTATGAGATACGCTGAAAATTTATCAAAATATACATTGTCTTCTATAGTATCTTTATCATAGTATAACCTATACGGTATCTCGATTTTTTCACCATATACATAGTCTCTTATATCTAAGTATTGTATCTTTGATTCATTATTAAATATCATCCTTTGTTTTTCATTGTTATTTTTATCGTATACAACAAATATTACATTTAAATCATCAGGTAGTGTTTCCCATAATTCTAATTCTAATTTTACATCACCACTATTTATTAAATCACTTAATTTTATTTCACCTTCTTTATAAGGTCCACCGATAAGTGTCCTTATTTCATTATTTTCAATAGTACCAAAATGATAATATGGTACCGTATCAAATTTTATAGTATAAACTTTACCGATTTTATTTGTATATTTATTTTTTACATTAATTTTTATTTCATTATTATTAAAATCTTTTACTATTTCTGCATATGTATTTGGATCCTTTGTAACAATTTCTTCTATGTTATAATTGTCTAGGGTCAAATATTTCCCGATTAAATTATTATTTTCATGAAATTCTTCTATATAAGGTATATGAATTGTAATGTTATCAGGAATATCTCCGCTATAAAGTTTTTCGAAAGTTCTCTGTTCGTTATACCAAATAAAGTTAGCGGCAATTTTAAATGATTTTAATGTATAATCAGTATTATCAACAACATTAAGCGTAAATGTTACCTCCTCATTTTCGTTCCCAGCTATGTCCTTTACCGCACCTGCTGCTACTTTAAATGTAAATGTCCCTACCAAGCCGCATACCTCATTACCTGTATCCGGTGTCACTATCAATGTCTTCTTTGTCGTGTCTGAATTGTCAAGGGATAGAACACCGTATCTTACGTATCCATTTCCAAGATTTACTTTAACAATCGGTGTGCCTACTACTTCCACTGGCTCACTTACTTCTACTTTTATCGATGTTACTTTATCCCCTAAGTTGCAGGTTAATTTTCCATCTGTCGATGTTATTACTTTTCCACCTTCAAAAGTAGCGGTTAGAATCTTCATCGTGGGTTGTGTTAAATCTACAAATCTCGCTTCTATTGTATGTTTCTCTTTTATATTGCTGAATGTGTAAGTCATTGTCGTATCATTCGTAATTTCGATAGGTGAACTATCTACAAGCACCTGGGATATCTTGTATCCGCTGTTTGCTGTAATTGTAAATTCTTTTGAACCACCATTGGCTACGGCTATTTCTCCAGATGGGGTTATGGTTCCGCCCTCTCCTGCTGTGGCGGTTATGGTATATGTAGTAGGTGTAGAAGGACCTCCTCCAGTGCTACCTCCTCCTGTTCCCCCTCCACCACCTGATCCACCGGTTTCTGATTTTTGCGGCTGACTTTGGGTTGTGCTTGTTACTTCCGTTCCACCTACAACAGCTTTTACATCGTTTTCGACAACTACATTTTTAACTTTTTGCTCAATTACTACCTCATTAGCCTTTACAACAGCTTTTTCAATTGTTCCCTGACCCTCTATGTTTGCCTTCGCATTTACTTCCACAGTTTTAACTACAACATCTCCAGCAAGGACTAACTTTGTTTCCTTAGCCGTTTCGGCAACAACTAAGTTTTCTATAACAGTATTTTGCACCACAACTTGAGCGCTTTCAGCCTTTACTTCTACATTTTTAATTTCAACCTTTTCAAGCGCAACCAATTCTACATTTTTTACCTGTTCAGAAATAAAAAGATTTGTTATGGTACCATTTGCAATTTCTATTTTAACACCTTCTGTTTCTACCTTAAGGGTTTCTACTTGTGTAGCTATTACAGCTTTTTCCTCCGTTGCAACGAATACATTTTTTACAACCGCTTCCTGAGTATTTTCAGCTTCTATCTTTGCTCCTGAATTTAATTCCATATTTTCAATAACAGTTTTACCCTGTATTGCTATTCTAATATTTCCGCCTTCTTTTTCTATAGTTACATACCCAAGATTTGAATCTTTTATAATAATACTATTTTGCCCACCGCCAAAGACTAAGGTTTTCCCTTTTACCACAACGTTTTCTAATACAACTTCTCCTTCACCTATGCCATGGGCTAAATATAAGTTTCCATTAATTACGGCATTCTTAAAAGTTACATTAGGTCTATTTATTATTACATTTTTATATTCCGTTTTTTCGTTTTCTTTCCCATATACTCCTTCTTTATTTATTACATAGCTAAATGCATTATCAAGAACCTTTATAACCTCAGCTCTCGTAGCTTTACCTTCTGGCTTGAAAGTGCCATCGGTATATCCATTCATATAACCTTCTTTCACTATTGCACATACAGCACCCTTAGCCCACTGTGCAACCTTATCTTTATCCTTAAAATTTTCTAATAAACTATCATCGTTTATCTCGTTTAATTTTACAAGCCTACCTATTATAGCGGCCATTTCCTGTCTTGTAATCTCATTATTGGGTTTAAAAGTATTATCACTATAACCGTTTACAATTTTTGCTGCAAAAGCTTTTGCGATTTCATCATAATACCAGGAATTCTTTTCAACATCTTTGAAATTTATTTCCGCTTTTTTATAAAACCCGAAAACCCTATTTATTAAAGTTACAAACTCTGCTCTTGTAATAGTTTTATCCGGTTTTATTGTTCCATCGGAATAACCAGATAATAAACCATTTTGATTCCATTTTATTAAAACATCTTTCGCCCAATGAGTTTTTAATTCAGGATAATCTGCCGCTCTTGCTGTAAAGGAAAATAAAAATAAAAATACTAAGGTAAACATTGCTGTAATTTTTATAATTTTGCAGTTCAAATAAAAACCCCCCTTTTGTTGTATATTTTCTAATGAAAAATATTAATAAAAATAATTCAACACACCCCCTTAAGGCTAAAATAAAAAACTGCCGTAATAACGGCAGTGCAAAAAATCTTATTAAGAAAAAATACGAATTAAAACGACAAATTTTTACATTAAATGACAAAAATATGTTGCCAAGATTAAAATAATATATTAAAATAATATATTATTATAAAAACAAGGGTATATATGCACTGCCCTTATCTTTTGACCTTTGGAGGCCCCAACTCCAAGGGTCTTAATATTTTTAATTATAGTTACAAATATAACAAAACAATTCACAAAAACACATGTATAATATTCTTCAATTTTTTTTAAAATCCTTCTGTAAAAATATAATATTTCTAATTTTTACAATAAATAAAACAAGGGCTTCTATGCCCTTGTTTCATATCTTTCATAAATCATCCTTTTCTCTTCACCGCTTATAATTCTATCTATTAAGGCCGCGATTAATATTATACCCACCACATCCACTATCCATCGAGTTATCGCAAACCTGCTTCCAAGAGAGGTCATTTCAAATAAAAACATAGGAATTTTAAGCGTGGACCAGGCTCCAAGAAATATCAATATGTTTGATAGCTTGGCGCCTTTTTTAATCATAACCTCCGCTACCGGAAAAGTTCCGTATAAAGGCCCCGCTGCGGCCGATCCTAAAAATATGCTGAGTATTATCCCCTTTATTCCCGACCCTTCTCCAAGGAGTTTTATAATCGTCTCTCTGGGCACCCAGGTGTCAAGAAGACCCAGAAGAAGGAATATTGGCGGTATCACGGCCAGCATATTTAAGAAGTTATTTTTAGTACTTATAAAAATCTTTATTCCGAGTTTTTTATCCATAATAAAAATTGCAATATCAATAAGCATTATAAATATAAACAGGGCGTATTTTTTTATGAATTTCATTTTACCACCATCCCTATTATTAATGCTACGATAAAGGAAAATATATAACTTAACGCATTCCTCAAAAATGCTATCCTCTTCCCAAAATAGCTTATCTCAAGGGGCAATGTAACAAACCCCACCATCATTAATGTAGATATAAACACCGCTATCTGCATAACCCCGGCTCCCTTTTGGAGAAGGGAAGCGGCGAGGGGAAAGGCCACAAATCCGGGTATCAAGGTTATGGAGCCAATAATTGATGTTAAAAACATTCCTAAAAAACCCGTATTGGCACCAATTATCTTTGAAATGATATCCGGAGTAAGTACAGTCAAAACAAGCCCAATTAATGCAAGTACCCCCGCAAAAGCCGGCAAGATGTTTTCAAAGGATTTCCATGCTTTTTTGAGAGCCATTTTCGTTTTTTTCCTGTCTTTAAAAAAGGAAACAATCAAAAATATTACAGCAAGGATGTACATAACTACCGTAAACAATATTTCACCTTCCTTCACCAAAATTTTCATTAAACCTTTTCAAAAAATATTCCATCCGTTTAATCTGCCTTTTAACGTGTTCAGCCCAGGTAAAAAGGACTTCCTCGCCCTCACCGGTAAGTTTGTAAAGTCTTTTGGCAGGACCCTTGCCTTCTGTATCCCACTCGGAGATAATAAGCCCTTCATCTTCCATTTTTCTTAAATTACGGTAAACCGCCCCCGGATCAATGCATTCGTTAAATCCAAAATCCGAAAGCCTTTCCATCAATTCGTAACCGTGAGAAGGTCTTTCCTTTAATAACAGCAAAAGGCAGGGCATCATAAATCTTTCTAACTTAAAGCCGGGACATCCTCTCTTTTCATGGTGTCTTTCTTCATCGCACATAATTTCACCCCTATTATGTTTTTTCATATATATGTTTATAACATATATATGTTTAATATTAATTATACTTTATAAATATAAATTTTCAAGAAGAATAAAAAAAACCGCTCTCAGGTTTTATATCCTAAAAGCGGTTTTTATCATTTATTATACCATCACCTCATTATTTTTACTTTCAACGATTAATTTTCCCACTAACTGCGCAAGTTCCAGAGCCCTCATGGTATAGCCGTATTCGTTATCGTACCAGGCGACCACCTTAACAAGTTTATTGTCTATCACCATTGTAGAAAGCCCATCTACGATAGAAGAATGCGGATTTTTGATAAAATCGGTGGAAACAAGGGGCTCCTCTATATAATCCAGAATCCCTTTTAGTTTTCCTTCCGCTGCTTTTTTAAGGGCTTTATTTACTTCTTCCTTTGCAGTTGGAATTTCCACACTCGCGGTAAAATCTATTATAGAAACCGCTGAAGTAGGCACCCTGTATGCACAACCGTTTAGCCTTCCTTTTAAGCGGGGAATTACAAGACCTATAGCCTTTGCCGCACCGGTGGTGGTGGGAATGATCGACATGGCAGCAGCCCGGGCTCTCCTTAAATCCTTATGAGGTTTATCCACCAGGTTCTGATCAGCGGTATAGGAGTGAACTGTAACCATGGAGCCGTTGATGATATTAAAATTTTCATCAAGGACCTTTACAATGGGTGCTAAACAATTGGTGGTGCAGGAAGCATTGGAAATGATGTAATCCTTTTCAGGGTCAAAATCCTTTTCATTCACCCCCATTACTATCGTCCTGTCCGCATCATCCGCCGGAGCAGTGATAATCACCCTTTTTGCACCGGCTTTCAAATGTTTTTCTGCATCACCCCTGTTTTTTATCTTGCCGGTGGATTCAAGGACCACATCCACATCAAGCTCCTTCCAGGGCAATTTCTCCGGGTCTTTTTCTGCAAAAAAAGGAATTTCCCTGCCATCTATAATCAGCCTGTCATCAGAGGCATCCACCGTTCCCGGGTAGATTCCATATATGGAATCGTATTTAAAAAGATGGGCATGAGGCCTCGGCCCGCTGGTGCTGTTTATTGCCACAATTTCCACATCCTTTGCTTTCCCTTCCAGCCAGATTCTTAAAGCGTTTTTCCCAATCCTTCCGAAACCATTTATAGCGACCTTTATCTTCATTAAAAGTAACCTCCTTGTGTATAATGTATTCTTACAAACGAAAATATTATATCATATTATTATCTATTGTGCTATATTATATTTTATTTGTTATTCTATTGTGTTATGATATATATGAATTTTTCTATTTTTTGATATAATGTTTTGCAAAAATTCAAAATAAAAAACCCGCTAAAGCGGGCTTCTTAATCTTTTTCTTCAATTATTGAATTTATTAATTCCATAATCCTCTCAGCTATTTTTATGCTTTCTATTACATCCTCTTCATCGACTATAAGAGGATCCTCTGCCGGATACCTGGTTTCAATATAAAATTGATTTAAAAAAGCACAGTCCTTGATAATATTTTTAAATCTATTATCGAATTGATACGCTTTTTTACAAAGTTTTGTTAAACTATGTCCGTCATGAAGCATGCCAGTTTTATATATTAAATAACCCTTTAAATATTTTTCCACCGCCTGCTGACAGTGAAAGCATATAATCCCTTTATCTCCTTCATATTCGTATAAAATTTTTGCCGCGTCGAAATCCTTTTTTGCCCTATCAAACCATTCTTTATACCTCGCCGTGTCAATCAAGTAAACTCACTCCAGTCCTTTTTATTAGACCAGCAAAAGTAGAAGGGTCCTCACTGTATTTTTTCCACTCTTCCAAGGTATAAACAACTACATCCAAATCACTTTCACATTCCACTTCAAGAATTATCCTTCTTGCCATTTCTCTTTTTTCTTCCTTTTTTATATCCATTATTACGCATATATCTATATCGCTTCTTTTGGTTATCAATCCTTTAGCGTACGAACCAAAAAGAAATATATCTACCGGTTTAAATTTCTCCATTATTTGCTTTTTTATTTTATCTATTTCTTCGGTATAAATCATATTGTACCACTTCTTTAAAATTTTATTTTAGAATAGAAAAGCTCAAGGATATACCCATTTTACCTCTTCCTCTACAATTTTATAAAATTTTGCATTGCTGTTTTTCATTTTTTCAATCTCGTCCTCGGTATATATTAGCAAATCAACCGGAACAGGTATTTTGCTTAAATCCCACTTTTCTGAACGCTTATCAAAAGGAATTTCGGTATTTTTCATTACTATAATAACATCCACGTCGCTTCCTACTCCCCAATCGCCTCGAGAGTAAGAACCAAAATATCCTACTTTTTTTTATATCTCGCTGGCTTTTTGCAATTTCTTCTACCCATTCCTTTAATGAATTTACCACACTTTTTTCATCGGGCCATTTGAGCACGGACGAATTCAAGGATCTCACCGGCATATTTTACAGCCTCCTCACTTTGCAAAAAACTATAATGTTCAAAAGGCGCACCTTCCGGATTACTATCAGGATACCTCGCCGGTATAATTTTACCATTTTTAAGTTAAATGGGTCAATGCACAGGATTATACTTTAAATTATAATAATTTTGGGTATAATTATACCTTGCAAAAATTGGATATCTGCTTTAAAGGGAAAAAGTGGGAGGTGTGATTCTTATCCAATAATACCACAAACTTTATCATAAATTTTTTCAGACAGTCTAATTCCTTCTTTCAGCAGTAGATCTCCTTTTTCATTATATTTTCTTACAAAGTCCGGATCTTCTATGGAACAGATATTTATCCTAACGTTTAGCCAAGCGCCTAAAATTGCAGCCTTCAAGCACAGGATCCCAACTCCTATATCACTTGCCGCATTTTTATTGAAATTATCCACTATCCTTTCATAAAGTCTTATCAAATCAACGCAGGCTTCGATTACCGAAAAAGGAACTTCGGCAGCAATTTTTAGCGCTTCCTGAATCGCTTTTTTCCTTTCAAGTTTTTGTTCTTCTTTTTCCTTTGGCATCTTATATGCTTCTGATACTTTGTTAAACGCTTCTGTATCTTCATCCACCTTTTCTTCCAGAATATGAAGTAACCTTTTTGATTCATTTATAATTTCTTTCAATACAATTTCTTTTTCTTTAAAATTTTCTTTTCCTACGGTCAATTCAGCCACCATTGACAAAAGCGCCGCCCCGGCAGCGCCAAAAAGTGCAGAGACCGAGCCGCCGCCGGGTGCAGGTGCCTTTGATGCTAAAAGTTCAAGGAATTCGTTTATTTTCATCTCTGATAATCTCATCATGTTTTTCCCTCACATCAAAATTTTTCTATGGCTTTTTATACTTCATCTAAATTCAATTCCAATACCTGTTTTCTATTGAAATTCTCAAGCCGCAAGTAAAAATCAGCCACATCCAACAAAGCATCTACTGGTACCAATCCCACTATCTCGCTGCCAACA
Organism: Thermovenabulum sp.; assembly: GCF_049723235.1. Taxonomy (NCBI): domain Bacteria; kingdom Bacillati; phylum Bacillota; class Clostridia; order Thermosediminibacterales; family Thermosediminibacteraceae; genus Thermovenabulum; species Thermovenabulum sp. The sequence goes on from NZ_JBNARB010000002.1 coordinate 138,650, forward strand.
ACATTTACTCCGTACCTTGCCGCCTCAGACTTTACTGTTTCGAAAACCCTATAAAGCGGCGTTCCAGTGTAATTTGTCATGTTTATAGAGACTTGGGCTTGGTTTCTCTCTTCAATCATTACACCCATAGCTCTAACATACTTATATCCGCCCTTAGCTTCTCTTATCGCATTGGCTATTTTTTTTGCAATAGTAACATCATTAGTATCTAAGTTTATATTATAAGCTATAAGGAACTGCCTTGCACCGACCACAGTTGCACCAGCTGTCGGATGCATCCTGGCCGGACCGTAGTCAGGTCTCCTTTCAGGTTTTGTTATCTCATCTTTTAACCCTTCGTATTCTCCCTTTCTTATGTTAGGCAAGCTTCTCCTCTCCGGGGTTCTTGCCGCCTCTTCATATAGATACACTGGTATTTCCAATTTTTCTGCTATCTCCTGCCCAAGCTCGTTAGCAAGATGAACACATTCTTCCATAGTTACTCCGCTCACCGGAATAAAGGGAATTACATCTGTAGCGCCTATACGCGGATGTTCCCCCTTGTGTTTTTCCATATCAATTAATTCAGCAGCTTTTGCAGTGAGGTTGAAGGCAGCTTTTTTTACTGCCTGAGGTTCTCCAACAAAGGTTATTACCGTCCTGTTATGGCTTTCATCGGACTTTACGTCAAGCAGTTTTACCCCCTCAACCTTTCTTACTTCATCTACAATGGCTTCAATTACTTCTTTTCTTCTGCCCTCACTGATGTTTGGAACACATTCGACAATTTTTTTCATGTCTTAGTCCTCCTGTCAATTAAAATGTTTTACTTTCATTTTACTAAGTAATTTATAAACCACACTATGTTGGGAATACCAACAAGGTCAATAAGAGCTGCACCGCAAAGGGGCACAATTAAGAAAGCCTTTTTAGATACAACACCATATCTTTCGCAAACCGCATTCATATTTGCTAATGCATTTGGCGTAGCTCCTAAACCGTGACCTACTAAACCTGAACACATTACTGCTGCATCGTAATTTCTGCCAAGCAAGGGAAAAAGCAAAAATGCTGCATAAAGCAAGATGAATATAGTCTGAACCACAAGGATTATTACTAGAGGTAGTGCTAATGAAGCAAGCTCCCAGATTTTTAAAGACATCATGGCCATTGAAAGGAAGATCCCCAAGGAAAAGTCAGAAATAACATCAACCGTATTCCATTTAATATTTACTAATTTCAAAACATCGTTTATATTCCTGAATATCACCGCAATGAACATTGCGCCAATATAGCCTGGAAGTACAAAATTGGTAATGTTTTTAATATATCCTGCTATCAACTCTCCCAGCACCATAATAACCAATATGAGGCCCGACATGTTAATTAGGCTGTTGCTTGTGACGGGTTCGGATTCACCTTTGTCAATTTCGTAAGAAATTCCTTCTTCCTCGTCAGTTTTGATTTCAAGATTAAAGCGCTCTATAAGCCACTTTGCGAGAGGTCCACCCAAGAGTCCTCCTGCTATTAATCCATAAGTCGCTGAGGCAATAGCAACGACAAATGCTCCATTAACACCCATATTTTCTACAGTAGGGCCAAAAGCCGATGCCGCTCCGTGACCTCCTTCCAGCGAAACAGCCCCAGCCATTACGCCTAAGACAGGATGTATCCCAGTAAATTTGGCCACTGTAGATCCTATCAAGTTTTGCGAAATTGCCAGTATCCAACATCCAACCAGATACACTATAAGGGTTTTGCCGCCCTTTTTGACAAGTCCCAAGCTTCCCGCAAGTCCTACCGTAGTAAAAAATGCTATCATCAACGGTGACTGGAGAGTGGTATCAAAGCTAAAACCCAAAATCCCAGAAGATCTTAAAAGCCATGCCAAAAGGGCAAAGCTAAATCCACCAATTACTGGTGCAGGTATACAAAATTTGACAAAAAAGGGGACTCTTTTCCTTATTAAATTTCCGAATAAATATAAAACAACTGCCAAAGCAGTAGTCCCTACAAGCGAAAGTTTCAATGTCAATAAACCCTTTATCACTTCAAACGACATATTCACCATCCTTCCATAATATTATTGACTTTAAATTTCAAAAAACTTTTAAAGTTTTTGGCATCACCTCCTGTTTACTAACCAATAACTTATCCAACTAAATACGCAATTCCCATACCAAATTAAAAAACCTCCAAATAAACGTCTTGGAGGCTCACAATAAACGGATATTTTTGCCGCACCTGCAAAATTTGCAGGATTTAGTTTTTTTCTTCCTCCTCATATTCCTTCAATTTGTATCGTAGGTTTCGCTCACTTATTTTCAGCATTTTTGCTGTTTCCTTTCTACTCCCTTTGCAATACTTTAATGTATAAAGTATTACCTTTTTTTCTACACTCTGCAGATCTTCTCCAACAAAAACCGGAATTAGATTTTTAAACTCATCAGAAAATTTTTGGGATAAAAGTACAACTTCCGTAGGAAGGTCTTCAACTCCAAGGATTTTTTTATCTGAGAGTGCAACCGCCCTTTCTAATATGTTTTGGAGTTCCCTTACATTCCCTTTATAATCGTATTTACAAAGTATTTCTAAAGCTTTATCATCAATACCTTCTACGTTTTTACCCATTTCCTTGCTATATTTTTTTATAAAATAACCAGCTAACTGCGGAATATCTTCGCGCCTCTCCCTTAATGGCGGAATGTGAATGTTTATCACATTTAGTCTAAAAAATAGATCTTCCCTAAACCTTCCTTCTTTTACTTCTTTTTTTATGTCTTTATTTGTTGCAGAAATTATCCTCACATTTACCTTTTTCCTCTTTTCTGAACCCACAGGCATTATTTCTTTTTCCTGGACAACACGAAGCAGTTTTGCCTGTAAACTTATATCCATCTCTGTAATCTCATCTAAAAATATTGTGCCTCCATCCGCTATTTCAAAAATCCCTTTCTTTCTGTGTTCTGCTCCAGTAAATGCTCCTTTTTCATACCCAAAAAGCTCCGCTTCCAGCAGATTTTGCGGTATGGCTGCACAATTCACAGCTTCAAAAGGTTTGTCCTTTCGCCTCCCGCAAAAATGAATGGCTCTCGCAACAAGTTCCTTACCCGTTCCGCTTTCGCCGGTTACCATTACATTAGAATCTATTTCTTTTACCTTTTCTATAAGCTCAAATACCTTCTGCATAGCTTTTGAAGAACCAACCATACCTGATAATTGGTACTCATAAATTAATTTTTCATTTAAATATTCTACCCTCGATTTTAAATTAATGTATTCTAAGGCTTTATTTAATAAAGTTTTAAGCTGAATTAAATCTATCGGCTTTGTGATGTAGTAATATGCTCCATTTTTCATAGCTTCCACCGAAGATTCTATGCTTCCGTATGCCGTCATTATAATTATTGCACTTTTGGGACTTATCATCTTCAATTTTTTTAGTGTCTCTAATCCGTCATTTTTCCCAAGCCTCAAATCAAGGAGAATAATACCAAAATCCTCAACTTCAGCAAGGGAAAGTGCTTGTTCTTCACTATTTGTCGTATATATGAGAAAATCATCCTCCAAAGCAAATTCCAGTGAAGAACAGATAGCATCATCGTCATCGACAATTAAAAGTTTTTGCTTCATCGATCACCCTCCTCATTTGCCGGTAAACCTATAAATACCTTTGTCCCTCTTCCCAACTCACTTTCAATCCATATATTTCCCCCATTCTCCTTTAAAAGCTTGTAACTAACCGAAAGCCCCAATCCGGTTCCCGCTTCTTTAGTCGTAAAAAAAGGATCAAATACTTTCTTAATATTATCCTCATCAATGCCAATTCCATTGTCTTCGAAAACCACAATTACTTTTTCATGATTATCTATAGCAGAAATTTGTAGCTTACCATCTTTTATGCTGCCTAAAGCTTCAATAGCATTCATAACTACGTTCATAAAAACTTGAAGTATTTGATTTCGGTCTACATAAACTTTTAAATTCGGATCTACAGTAGCAACAACATTGATTTTTTTTCTCTTAAAAATAGGATCAAATAAAATTAGCATATTCTCGATTATTTCATATAAATTTTCATTTTTCCTCACCGGTTTTTGGGGCTTAGCGTAATCTAATAAGGAATTCAATAATGAATTTATCCTTTCTATTTCCCTCGGCAAAAAATAACTTATTTTTTCCCTGAATAAAGGGTTTTCATATTTTTCCGGCAGAAGTTCTACAAATGTCTTGATTGATGTAAGGGGAGTCCTGATTTCATGAGCAATACCCGCAACTAAATTCCCTAAGGCTTCCATTTTATCTTTAAATGCAATCTTTTCCATGAGTTTCTTCTCTATGTCCATCCGCCTTTTAACTTCCTTCTGAAGAAGGTAATTTAAATAAAACATAGCTGATGCAATTACAAACATTAGACCAAAACCATACAACATTAAAATAGCCTGCTTTTTGTAATATTGCAGGGGATAATCCAGTGGCTTCCCAAACCATTTTTCATAAATCTTATCGTAAATTCCATTCTTTTTTATCTCATATAGCCCTTTGTTGAAAATACTGAGCAGCTCTATATTTCCCTTCCTTACTGCAATAGCATACGCCTGTGGATCTATCTCCTGACCAGCCAACTTTACCATATCTATTTTCCTTTTTTGTTGCAGTATATACTGCCCTACAAGTTTATTCCCCACCACTGCATCAACTTTTTTTGAAAAAAGCATCTCAAAAGCCTTTTCCTGATCTTCAACCATTATTAATTCATATAAGTTAGAATTTTGCAGTTTTTGAAAGGCTGCATCCCCTTCTTGAACCGCTACTTTTTTCCCTACAAGATCCGTCATCCTCACCACAGGCGAATCCTTCAAAACGAAAACCGCTGAAACGTTCGTTATATAGCTATCCGAAAACTCATATTTCTTTGCTCGCTCTTCACTATATTTCATTCCCTGAATTGCATCTATCTTTCCTTCATCCAATGCCTTTATAGCATCAGCCCAAATCATGGGACGAAACTCAATTTCAATTCCGGTTTGCAATGCAATGGCCTTCATTATATCGACATTAAAGCCACGATACACCTTTTGGCCGTTTATATCTATCATAAACTCATATGGAGGGAAATTTACATCCCCGCCAATGATATACACCCTTTTTTGCTCATCCGCCTTAGCAGTACAATCGCAAAAACATATTCCATATAATATAATAAATATAAAAAGCAAACTAAAAAGAAAAAAGCTTTTAAATTTATATCCATCCACCAAGATTCCTCCGTTATTGAGGGTTATATAATATATCTTCTATTTTTTCAAAAAGAATTCCTTCAAAAATTAAACAGAAGTTTTAGGTCGCGAGCATGCCACGCACACAATAAAAATAGCCCGCTTTTATAGGCGGGCTAAAGCTTATATTTATAAAATCCATTTAAAATTAAGTAAGAATAGAGCTTATTTACTTGATCTATTTCACTTTTACACTAAATTCATTTAATATTTTTATAACATTTTCTTTTGTCCACTTTATATCCTCAGCTAAAAATTCCACATCTACTTCTTCTACTTCTTTTACATCATAGGTATTTACCGCATTTCTTATATAGGATTTCCTGAGCTCATTAAGGTCAATTTCCTTATATCCCATCTGCCCCAAGTTTTCGGGTATTACTATCGTCTTTCCCGGAATGTTTTCTACAGGGTTTCCAATTTTTACTTCAATCCCGTTTTTTCTTGCAAAACTAAGCTGTGCAAGAGGATGCTTCCCTGCTCCTGTATATTCGGTCTCCTGCACTACGATAATTTGATCTTCATCCATTTCTTTTGCTAAGGCAATTGCCGCAGCAAGCGAAGTATTGCCAGCAGGCCCTCTTTCCAACCCTTCCAATTGAGCTAAAAGTTCAGTAGTATAAAATACCTCCCCTTGAGTTACCGTAACATATCTATCAAGATACCTTAAAGGCCTTGCCGCATTTCTCGGTACATCAGACCTATCGGGCCAAACGGCAAAAGGTACGCCAAATCCCGTGTGCCCGGTGGTGAATGACTTTTTATTAAAATCATTATCGGATGCCATGTGAAGACCGGTCAAATCCACAGAAGCTCCTATAATCTTAGTATCCTTCGCTCCCGCTTTTAATACACCTCTTGCTGTCCCCGTTACATTACCTCCACCTGCATGGGTAATTACTACCGCATCGGGAAATTTTCCTTCCCTTTCTTTAATCTCAGCAGCAACCTCGTAACCTAAGGTTTCAATACCTGCTATACTGTAAGGCGTATATAGCGAAGCGTTAAAATACCCTGTTTCTTCAAGAAGGGTCAAGAATACATAAAAAAGCTCAGGCCCTACCGTAAGCTGAACAACTTCAGCACCGTATGCCTCGCATTTTCTCGCCTTCTCAAGAATTTCTGGCTGGCCCACTTTTCTAGAATCGTATACTTCTTGTACCACTATACATTTTATTCCCCTTTGGGCAGCCTGAGCTGCCACCGCAGCACCGTAATTTCCTGAAGTCGCAGCTATAACTCCTTTAAAACCTATCTTTTTAGCATGGTATACGGATAAAGATGCTCTCCTGTCTTTAAATGAACCCGAACAGTTTGCCGCTTCATCTTTTATAAAAATCCTTGCACCCTTACCTTTGGGAGCATATTTTCTCACAAGTGCGGTTAAATTTTTTAGTTCAAATAGTGGTGTTTTACCCACCTTGGTTTCCGATTGAATTTTTGCAATATCCTCGAGGTCATAAGGGACATTTTTCATCAGCCCTTCGTAGTCAAAGGAAAGTCTTCCATATTCTAATACTTTATAATCTATACCTACCGATTTTTTCATTATTTCATTTTTTCTGCTCATTACAGCTTGATAAGATTTATTCATTACATCCTGCCCCCTTTATAACCTCTGAAAGCTCCCTTTTTACATTGTATCCCGAGACCAAAAGCTCTTCCACACAATTTCCAAAATCGTGAATATGCCTTGGATTTATCTCTACAAGAGTTCCTTTCACAATTCTATCCGTCAAAGTTTTTATCATCACTTCGTCGCCAATTTTAGCTCGTTCGTCGATCAAAAATCCTCTTACCCACATTTTGAGCGGAACCTTCTTAGTATCCTCCGGCAGATGAGGTGCCCTCTCCTCAGGTGTCAAAACAGTATTTTCTATTTCTACCCACATCCCTTTTTTAGCCTCCAATTTTTTTACCTCCTTTGCAGAATTTTACAATTAGCGTATCTTAAAACCAAAGTTTAAGAAAATATAAAAAAATTTATCAGAAAAACTCTCCTCTCTATTAAGAGGAGAGCTTTTCTATTTAAGCTGTTTTATAAACTTTATTTTCCTTTGCTTTTTCCATATTATCGTATCTTCCTATTCCGAGAATTATGCTTATAAACATTACAGCTAACATTGCGTAGGCATACAACACATATGGAGTTACATCTAACGCTGCAAGAGGATGTGCACTATCCCTTGCAAACCCTATTGTAAATATAACAGCCGGCGTCCACGGTAATGAGTAAACCAGTGTACAGGAAGTAGCATCAAGAAGGTTTGCCGTTCTATAAGGACTTATACCATATTTTTGTGAAAGAGGTTTAGCAAAAGATGCACCTACTGCAAGTATGGCCGGGGCATTAAGTCCCATAAGTGAAGATAGTATAATTACCATTATTGATATAACTATTTCAGTGCCAACCGGCCCTTTTGCGACCTTTTCAAGAGCATTGAGAAGTTTTACGTCACCATGGCCTGCTCTCATAATGGCTATGGAACCAAAGAGTAGAAGTGCAAGTATGCTAACCTGAATCATGCTGTTAATACCCGTATAAATAACTCCGCCCACCGTTCTGTCAAGACCGGAGCCTGTAACCTTTATAAGAGCATCTTTAACTACATCTTGCCCCGGGTCAATTTGTATAAAATCGATTAATCCTGCGGCAACTGCTGTAGCCCCTGCAATAACCGAACCTATAGTAGTAGCAATTATAATATCTCCTGTTTTTATTGCAATCCATACCGTTATCGCAACGGGTATAAGCATGAATAATGTGTTGGGATTATATGAAATGTTCTGAACCGCTCCCACTTGTCCTTGTCCGGAATATCCCATACCGATTATTATTATACCTATTATTGTTAAGATTCCTGCTGCAGCAGCATATTTAAAACGCGAACGCACTACACCAGGAACATCGACTCCCTGGGATGTTGCCGAACATATTGTTGTGTCTGATACGGGAGCTAAGTTGTCACCAAAGGCTCCACCGGAAACTATTGCCCCTGCTAATAAGCCCGGATGCGCACCAAGAGCAATTCCTGCAGGATAAAGGACCCCCATTCCTGCCGCTATAGTACCAAATCCAGTACCGGATGCTGTTGCAAATAATGCAGAAGCTATAAAGGATATAACTATAAAAAGTGTACCGCTGATACCCATTGAAGCAGCAAGGCCTGCAATTCCAGCTGCTAAGCCTGAGGCTCTAAGTATCCTCGAAAATACACCGGCAAAAATCCAGCATACAACCGGAATTATTGCTTCCTTGCTTGCCATACCGTTAATTATTGTCTCGGCATAAAGAAACTTGTCCTTTGCAAAGAAGAATGCTACCACTAAAGCTGTGAAGGCAGGCACCCATAGAGCACCATCGGAAATTGAACCAAAAACAAAGGTTGTAAGAATAATTAATGCGATAAAAACGGCAAAGGGAAGAAAAGAGACCCACTCACCACCATAAAATTCCAGTTTTTTTGACCCGTTAGACAATTTTTAGTCCCTCCTTTTGTTTAATTTTTGTTAAATCCTATAACGCAATAAACATGCCAAAATAAAAAACCGCAAAAATGCGGTTTTTCGGTTAAAATTAAATTTTATGAATAGGAAATATATTTCATACCATTGGAAATAAATTTCTCAAATCTTATTTTAAAGAAAACTTTTTTACTTTATTGAATACCTGCCTCCTGCTCAATCCCGAAAGCTTTGAAATTGCACTTAGATTCCCCTTTGTATATTCATAAAGCCTTTTGAAATATTCCCTTTCAAAGTTTTCTTTTGCCTCTTCAAAGGTTAGTATCTCTTTTTTCTCATCAAAATCTTTTATTTTATTTTGGTTTTTACTTTGAATGCATCTTAATATATCATCTCTTGAAACATTTTCTTCACATAAAATAAATATCCGCTCAATTATATTTTTTAATTCCCGTATGTTTCCCGGATACTCATAATTCATTAATATGTCAAGTACATCGCTACTAAAATCTAAAACTTTATTCATTTTCCTTGAAAATTTATCTATAAAAAAATTTATCAAATTTGGCAGGTCATTTTTTCTTTCCCTTAGCGGAGGTAAATGCATAGATACGGTGTTTATACGATAATAAAAATCGAGCCTGAAATCCCCTTCTTCTATTGCTTTTTCCAAATCTCTATTCGTAGCACTTATTAATCTGAAATCAATTTCCCTTTTTTTATTAGCCCCCAATCTCTCCACAGTTTTTGTTTCAAGAACCCTTAACAGCTTAACTTGAATTTCCTGATCCAATTCCCCTATTTCATCGATAAAAAGTGTTCCCCCATTGGCTTCTTCAATTTTTCCAGCTTTGCAGGCTAAAGCGCCGGTAAATGCCCCTTTTTCATAACCGAAAAGCTCGGATTCTAATAATGTCACAGGATAGGCCTTACAGTTTATGGGTACGAAAGGCGCTATACTTCTCTTACTCCTTTTATGAATATACTTTGCAATAACCTCCTTGCCTGTCCCCGATTCTCCTGTTATAAGTACGCTGCAGTCACTATTTGCCACCTTATCTATAATATTATAAATTTCTATCATCTTGGGATCGGTGGTTTTTAAAAGGACATCATCCTCCGAAAGTCCGCTTTTAAGGGTAAAATTCTCCTCTTTTAACTCGTATATTTTTTTTGCTTTTTCAATTTCAGAAATCAATGACTCGGGATTCGAACTTTTAATATAATACGAAAAGGCACCCAGTTTTATTGCGTTAACGGCATTTTCGATTGTACCGAATCCAGTTACAATTATTACCTCTACACTGTTTCCAAACCGGGATTTTACCTTTTTCAGAAATTCAATTCCATCCATTTCCGGCATAACCAAATCCACCATTACCAGAGGATAATACTCATCATTCAAAATATCAATAGCTTCTATCGGAGAAGTTACACCCTTTACTTTATAACCTCTTTGCTTTAACAGCAAGGAATATACCTCTACAAATTCATTTTCATCATCTACAATAAGCACCTTAAATTCCATTTCTTATTTCCCTTCCCTTTGCCGGTATAAATATTTCCACTTCAGTTCCTATATTCTCTTCGCTTTTTATAGTAATACTCCCGTTCAATTTTTTAATTTCAGTATAAGTAATAAAAAGCCCAAGCCCAGTCCCTTTCCCGGGAGATTTGGTAGTGAAAAAAGGGTTAAAAATATGTTCCATATGCTCCTTTTTGATCCCTTTACCTGTATCTTTTAAGTAAACTTTAAATCCATTATCCACATCTTTAATTGCGATACTTATTGTTCCTCCCTTATCGCTCATTGCATCTACAGCATTCTTGATTATATTGGTCAATATATGATTTAAGCTGTCGGGATTCGTTAAATAATCATGTTTTGTTTCGTTATTAATTTCTACAATAATGTTATTTCTTTTTATATAAGTATAAAGCACCTCAAGGATATCCCTGATAAATTTTTCCAAATTTACAAATTCACAATTTTCTCCAGAAATACGGGAAAAGTTTAATAAATTGTTTACAATCCTATCTGCCCTTTGAACAGCTTTATTTATTTCTTCTAAAGCTTTCTTAAATATCTCTTTATTAAAACCTGACTGCTCAAGTAAATATGTATAAGTACGGATTATACCCAGAGGATTTCTTATCTCATGCGCTACTCCCGCTGCCAGTTGCCCAACAGCCATCATCTTGTTTGCCTGTAAAAGTTGTATTTCATTCAATCTCCTTAAAGTAATATCATCGATAATAAATAAAATTTTCTTCTTGTCCAAGTTTTCTTTAAGAAAATAGGTATTTAAAAGATAGATATAATCCCCTACCTTAATTTCATGATTTTTAACAGGCTCGTTTATAGCCTTTATAAAAATACAGCTATCACAATTTTTTTTACATAAAAATGAAAGCGCATCACACAGTTTTATATTATTAAAATTGAAGTGAGGAAAAAAATTATTTAAAACATATTCTTTAAATTTTTTATTCCCTTCTTTTATACTTAAATCCTCATCAACTACAAAAAGCATTTGTTCTATACCATCTATGATAGTCTTCAACTGATTCTTGCCATCTTCAATTTCTTTTGTTCGAATTTCTACCTCTTTTTTTAGGGAATAATTTAATAAACCCAAAAATAATACTATTATTGCAAAAAATAACATTAAAAGTAAAACGAAGTTTTTTAGTCGGCTGTTCAAGTCTTTTCTAATTATAATGGTTGTTGAAAGCCCGAACCACTTTTGCTGTATTTTTTCCAAAACATTTTTCTGATTTATTTTTTCTATACCTTTGTTTAAAATAGAGACCAATTCAGGTTTATTTTTCGGCACTGCAAAAACTACGGGTTTCTCGTACAAAGGAGTCTCCAAAATTTCAATATAATCAGAAAGTCTCATTTTATTTATAAAATAAAGTAAAACGGGTTCGTCCCCAGCAACCACTTCAACCTTTTTATTAATAAGCAAATTTAAGGCTTCTCTTAAATCATTAACGAAGAATATCTTTGCATCCTTATAATTCTGATTAAAGTATTCGTTAGTATAATCTCCTTTTTGAAGCGCTATTTTCTTTCCTTCAATATCTTTTAAATCATTTATATTTGAATTTCTCAATACCGCAACGGTACCCCTTAAATTGTATATGGGCTTTGTAAAAAGATACTTTTTTGCTCGTTCCGGGCTTTCAAACATATCACACATATCTGTTTCGCCTTTTGACAATTTTTCCAGTGCAGTTGCCCAGACGAAAGGCTTAGTCTCTATATTTATGCCAAGTTCCAATGACAAAGCGTGAAGATAGTCCAAAACAAGGCCTTTATACTGTCCATCCTCTGTGTCAAGGTACCTCAGAGGAGGCGCATTTATATCAGCTCCGTAAATTATTTTTCCTTTATTCTTTAAATAATTCATTTCTTCCACGCTTAAATTATTGTATTCCCCACCTGTTATTTTCAGTATCTGCCATATTAATACAGCAATTAAAAATATAAACAAAATTACATAAATATTGAGAACCTTTATTTTTGGCTTAAACATAATATCCACCTTTATAAAAAAGTAACATCATATTTAATATTTTATCATATCTAAAAGCTATTATGTTGGGGTAATTGACAAAAAAAATATCCCCCGAGCAGTTATAATGGAATTTAAGGTATCTGAAGAAGTATAACTATCTAATCCTTAGAAAACGAAGATCAGTTTGTCCTTCTTGGGGGAAACGCTTCTATGAAAAATTGGATTTCCTACCCCGTTATCATAGAATGACTAACCGCTCAGCTTCTTACATAATTCATGAATTAGCCAATGTTAACAGTATGTCTTTCGTCGCTTCTAAAGAAGCAGAAAGTTATTACTTGCAAAGTATGATACCTTAGATGAAGATTCTAAAAGAAAGCTGATATTATGCTTCTTTACAATGATGAGTTAAGACAGGCACATATTTTAAAAGAACAGTTTTACAATATTTCTAATACTAAATCTTCTTCCGAAGCAAGAAAGCTCCTTAAGGATTGGATTAATTCTGCAATAAATAGTGGAATTTATGAGTATGTAAAATGTGCTAAAGTTTTATGCAATTGGTTCATCGAAATTGTTAATTCTTTAAATGTCCCTTACACTAATGGATTTGTTGAAGGATTCAATAATAAAATTAAAGTCATTAAAAGAAATGCTTTTGGTTTAAGAAATTTTGAAAGGTTTTAGGAACAGAATTCTTCTTTGTTGTAATAATTAACATCTGTAATTTTTCTATTAATTCTATAACTATTTTAACAAGCCAACATTAGTTGGTGTTTTTGTGATGCTCTTTTTTATGGTTTTCCATTACGTTAAGTTTTTTTTATTAAAATTTGCCCTAAATTAAGTAAGGGTAGGCATTTGAGTAAAATGCCCACCCAACTATTGACATAGCGCCAAAATAATTAAGTTGTTTTATATCATTTTTATATATTACCATTTAAAATAAAATTAGATATAGCCTTTATACCTACTGGTATACATTTTTCATCAGGCAAAAATAAGCTTGAATGTAATGGTATTTCACTTTCACATCCAAGGAAAAAGTATACTGCTGGAATCCTTTTTGCATAAAATGAAAAATCTTCTGAAATCATAGTAGGTCTAATATCAGTCAAAACATTATTAATCCCTAATATTTCCTTCGAAGTTTCTATAAATTTTTCTGTCATTAATGGATCATTTTTTAATACGTCATAGCCTTTTATTATATCTACCTTACAATTTCCATCAAAACTTTTTACTAAATTATTTATTACTACCGGTAATTTTTCTTTAATATAAACTCTTGTGTTTTCACTTAATGTTCTTATAGTTCCATCCATAAATATTTTGGGACATACAATATTATATCTACCTTCAGATTGAATTGATCCAATAGTCATAATCACATTTTCATAAGGATCTATATATTTAGCCCTAAAAGAACTTATTAAATTAATGACCTGTCCTGCAATAAAAATTGAATCTATACCCTTTTGAGGTTCTGCAGCATGAGATGATTTCCCCTCAATCAATATTTTTATTCTATCTGAAGCCGCCATTGCATTTCCCTCTATTGCCCCTATTGTACCAATAGGTAAGTCAGGCCATACATGCAACCCTAAAATAGCATCAACATCATCTAAAACTCCATTTTCAATCATTAATTTAGCTCCACCCTCAGGGCTACATTCTTCAGCAGGTTGAAAAATGAATTTTATATTGAATTTTAAATAGTCCTTTAAATTTGATAATAAGTTTGCAACTCCCATAACTACAGCAGTATGTATATCATGTCCACATGCATGCATTACTCCATCATTTTTTGAAGCAAATTGTACTCCTGTTTCTTCTTGTATAGGTAAAGCATCAATATCTGCTCTAATTGCTAATGTTTTAACTGCCCCCGGTACTTTTATCAAACCAACAGCACCTGTTTCTGAATATTTAGTTTCAACCTTAATTCCAAGATTTTTAAGAAATTCTACAATTAATTCTGTGGTTTTATATTCCTGATATCCTAATTCCGGGTTTTGATGAATTTCTTTTCTAAGATTTATTATATTAGGTAATATTTTGTTTAAATTATCTTCTATGATCTTACATTTAATCATTTTTTCAACTCCTAAAAATCTCTGTATCCACTTCCACTCCTAATCCGGGAAGTTCAGGGCATTTTACTTTGCCATCTACAAAATTAAATCCTTCCTTAATTATATCATTTTCATGTAAGTCTATGCCAATATATAAATCATGAGGATAGGATAAAACCTTTGAACTTGCAACAAAATGTATGCTTGCAGCTATACCAATTCCTAATTCCAAATTACTCCCAGCAGTTGCCCTTAATTCAGCAGATTCTAAAACATTGCTGATTTTTTTTGCAGGCAAAAGCCCACCTACTTTACCAACTTTTATATTTACTATGTCCGCAGCATTATTTGAAATAACATTATACACATCATGAAAATTGGATACTGCTTCATCTGCCATTATTGGAGTATTTAGTTTTTCTCTAAATTTCCTTAATCCTTCTATATCCCATCTTTTAACGGGCTGTTCTATGCTTTCTATATCAAACTTCTCCAATTCTTGAAAAAGTTTAAGAGATGTAGGATAATCGTATCCTTGATTTGCATCCAGCCTTATTTTAATTCTATCTCCAAAATAATTTCTTATAGTTTCAACTAATTGATAATCTTTCTCGGGCGAATTGCCTACTTTTAATTTTATAACCTTATAACCCATATTGACGTAATATTCGGCTTCTTTAACGGCATCTTTTAAGTCTTCTTTTATTCCTACTACCCATGTAAGTTCAATATCCTCTCTAACCTTCCCGCCTAACAATTCATAAACGGGTAAATTTAATGTTTTACCCATTGCATCATATACAGCCATATCAATACAGGCTTTGGCTGCATAATTACCGTATATGGCTTGGTCCATAATTTCGTGTATCTTTTCTATATCGAAAACATTTTGGCCTATTAACCGAGGTTTTATATACTTTTGTATGATTAGTTCAATTGTATATGCTGTTTCTCCCATAAAAGCAGGAGCCGGTGAAGCTTCCCCGTATCCTTTTATCCCATCTTCCGTAATTACCTCAATAATTGCATGAGGCCTGGTTTTCGTCCCGTAATATGATATTTTCCATTCATTTTTTAAAGGTATTTCTACAACTGTCGTATTTATATCTTTTATATTACTTTTTATAACCATGATGCATTACCTCCTATTTTGATGAAAAATAATCATAAATAATAGAGCCTAATGTGTTATGAGTTTTTATCCCTTCCAAATTATTTTTAAGATTACTCATCATTACAACAACAATGACCTCTCTATCATTAATATAAAGAATACCAGCATCATGCTCTACCGAAGGTAGATCTCCAGTTTTATGAGCAAATTTTATACCTACTGGCATTAATAAGGGTAATTTATTATTACACTGCTGTTTTAAAAGTATATCTATCATTTCCTTTCTCGAATCTGATAACATATCTTTACTCTCTGCCATATTTTTTAATATCATATATGTATCCTTTGCAGAAGTAAAATTATCCAACCCTTTTGCCTTTGCTTCCAAATCCATCATTTTTCTTTGAAGAACAGTATCATTCATTCCTAATTGTTTTATTTCTTCATTAATATGCTCCATGCCTAATATATTAATTAATATATTTGTTGCAGTATTATCGCTTAAAATTATCATCAAAGTAGCTAAGTCTTTTATTGATAAATTTAATCCGGCATGAAGATATTGAATAACTCCAAAACCCGGTGCTTTATTTTCATCTTTTAATATTATTTCTTGATTGAGATTTATTTTCCCTTTTTCAGCTTCTTTGTATAATTTCCATAAAATCCATAATTTAATTATGCTTGCAGCAGGATAAATTTTGTCTTCATTAATAAAAACTTTTTCATCATCTTTCAAATCATGAATTATTATACTACATTCACCTTCAAGCCCTTCCAAAGTTTTCTTTATCTTATCTTGTAACATACTTATTCACCTCATGCTTTTAATATATCATCAGGATAATATTGGGGTTTCCTATCATAATACATAGGTATTAAGGATCGTACTTTGTCTAATGCTGAAAAATCTATATCAGCTAATATAATGTTTTCCTCCTCTTCTGCTTCTGCCAATATTTCTCCCCAAGGATCTATAACTATTGAATGCCCAAAATAACTATTAACACCAGCAGAACCAACCCTGTTGCAAGCCGCTACAAAAAGTTGGTTTTCAATAGCCCTTGCTTGTAATAATGTTCTCCAATGATGAACTTTTGGTTTAGGAAAGTTAGCAACGGTTATAATAATCTGTGCTCCTCTAACTGCATATGTCCTGCTTAATTCAGGGAACCTTATATCATAGCAAGTCATCAATGCTATTTTCCCAAACTCTGTTGAAAATACCGGCATTTCACTTCCATTTTTAAAACCTTTATCCTCTCTCATTGCACTATAAAGATGCATTTTTCTATATTTGCCTATAATTTCACCTTTTTTATCTATAAAAAATATAGTGTTATACGTATCTTTCCCATCAAATTCCGGCAGTGAACCTCCAACTATATATACTCCGTTTTCCTTTGCCAAATTTCTAAGCAATGTAACAGAAGGGCCATCTTCTTTTTCAGCATAATCCATTATATTATCAAAGACCTCTTCAGAATAACCTGTAGTCCATGTTTCAGGTAAAACTAATATATCAGTATTTAACTTACTTGCTTTTGATATTAAATCTTTTACTTTTTCTCTATTAGCTTCTGGATTTTTATATTCTATAGCAAACTGCAAAATCCCCAATCTAAACATTAAAAATTCCCTCCTTTTTTGTTTTTTAGCCTATATAGCCCTGCACGAAATTATCGGCAGGGCTATATGATTAATTAAAACTTATACAGGAAAGCTCTGACAACAACATAGAGCACTGTAAATATTGTTATCAAAATACCATTTTTTATCATGCTCTTTAAATCTTTGGACCTAGCAAGACCCATTTGTCCGACCATATCACCAGTTGGATACGCAAAAAATGTAATTTGAGAACCTACTAAAAGTACTAAAGCCCATAGGTGCATCGGGAAATTAAGTTGATTTACAATTGGTAAAAATAGTTCATGAATAACCTTTTCTTGAGCCACCGCAGCACCAGTTACTCCAAATACACCAACTAAAGTGCTTATAATCATGAATAGTTTTGGTCCACCAACATCTATTAAAGGTTTTAAATATCCGGCCAATGCATCAAAAGCTCCAGATTTTGTTATAAAATTAAGGAACGGATCGTATAAGACAAATAGGAAAAACAACCAATACATCCTCGAACTGCCTTTTATTAAAGCTTTTAAGACATCTTCAGCTTTCAATCCTGCAACAATACCTGTCAAAAATCCAACTATACCCATTACAACTATTACATAAGCAGCACCTGCTTTGGCTATTATACCGTATATTATTAACGCAAGCATGGAAACCAAAAAAACATTGGTTGCTTTTACTACCTTTTCATTAGGTTCAAAATTGATAATGTTAACCTTATCTTCTTCTGAATAAGAGAATTTGCCTTCTGTTGCCTTCTGGGTCTGTTTTGCAACGAGAAAAGTAATTATCCAGACAATTATAGATATGGGTATACCTACATGCAACAAGTATTGACCATAAGTTATACCTGTTAACCCTAATGTTGTAACAACAGGTGGTACAAAGGGTCCTAAATATAAACCCGTAGCACCTGCACCATGTAATAAAACCCCTAATGTATTTGGAGTTATATTAAAGCTAGCAACGATTGGAATAATGATTGGGGCAAGTATTGCATTAGACCCCGCCATAGAACCTAGTAAAGAAACTAAAATTACGGAAGATACCATAGTAGCTATCATTGCTTGTTCTTTATTTTTCACACCCATTTTTGTTATTACTAGCCTAACAATGTTTTGAGCAACACCCGTTTGGCTTAATACTTCTCCAACCCCTGCTCCCATCAAAATAATAAAACCGATTAAGCCTAAAAATGAACCTAAAGCGCTAGATATAGCTACACCCAATGTTACCGGAGTCTGTTTTGTAAGTATCGCACCTAACACAACGCAGTATAAAACTACCATTAAAATATCCTTACCTCTAAACGATAAAATAATGTAAAGCAATAGAGGTAAAAAACCAAGAATTGCAGGAAGACCAAAAATCATTCTTTTCTCTCCTTTCTTTAATTAATTCGGATTTTACTATTTATCAAATATAAAATTTAATCACAGCCCCCTTTCTTGTTTATTCATAAACCTTATTCTCAAGAAGAATAGCTTCCTTTTTCTTCATTTTCTCTAAACTATAATCTTTATTTTTAGCACCGCAGGCGACAACCAAAGCATTGCAAACAGTCATAGCAGATACGAAAGAAAAGGCATTTGAAACGTTTTTTGCTATAAGGGTTATATCCGAATTTACAGCGATTGGCGAGGAAATATTGTCTGTTATTCCTATAACCTTGATTGACCTGTTTTTGCAGTATTTTGCAACTTCCACAGTAAGAGCAGTATACCGGGAATACCCTATTGTTATTAATAAATCATTTTTATCTGCATCTGCTAAGTGATCGTAAATATCCCAAGAAGAAGTATTTAATAATATTACGTTATCCATAAACTGTTTCAGCATAAAATACAGGTAATAAGCGGGTGAAAAAGAGGATCTAAGCCCTAAAATATATACTTTTCTTGCCTCCATAACAGCATTTACTGCTTTTGAAAATGATTCTATAAGATTTTCCGTAAGAGAAACTTTTAAACTCTCTATATTTGCATTAAAAATACTTTCTAATATGTTGTATTCTTTATCCATTATTGAAATTGAATCTCGTATCTCTTTCATTGGCATAACTTCATTTTTTACTAAAACTTGAAGTTTTTGCTGCAATTCAGGGTAACCGTTTAATCCTAATTCCTTAGCGAATCTAGTTATACTTGCAGGACTGACATTAATCTTTTCACTTAATTCTTTTATCGAAATAAATGAAACAGTTAAATAATTTTTTGTAATATAATCAGCAATAACTTTATTTGTTTTTGAAAACTCTTCATATTTTTCAACGATTTTATTTATGATACTTTTCTCCACTCTTTTTCCTCCTGCATTGAATATCTTTTTTTAGATTTTTTATTTTCTTTAAATTTATAATTCTATATGTTTTTGAAAATTCCTTCTCATTTTTTATGATTTTTGAAAAATTTTTTTCAATAATTTTTTTTAAAAACATGCCTAAAATAAAGACCTCAAGAAGGCACATAAAGAAAACCGTTTGGCTTGCAACTGCAGTGTTTGACAGCTATTACACCATGCCCATATAATCAACATAAGGAGCAACAGCTATCGCTTGAAGGACAGGCTAAAAACCTAATAATTCACATAACAATACTTAGATCTTAAAAAAGCCGGAGTGGCTCAATTTAAATCTGTTGATAATGGGTCATTTTAATTCGCTATTGACATATTTATTTCTTTTGACGAACTACTCCCCTCAGCTCATGAATACGGCGAACATCATCTTTCTATATATGGATTTGTTGCCGGAATGGCAGTCATGGCGTTAAGTTTATTGATGTTTGTATAATTAGAATATAAGGGATAGGCACAGTCTAAAGTAGCTATGCCTATCCCTTTAATTTAATATTAGTACTCTATTTATATTCTTACCTGTAAGACAGTTTTGTAAAAAATTATTTATTATAGAAAAGAGGAAGTTCTTTTATATAAATGATATCATCTCGCTTAACAGCATCTCCTTCTGCAAGAATAGCTGCCTTTGCAACAACTATTCCGCCTACCTTTTCAACAAGTTTTTGTGTTGCAGCAATTAATTCACCAGTACTAACCACATCATCAATAATCGCTACTCTCTTCCCCTTAATTTTAGCAACATCATTGCTATCCAAATATATAATCTGCAGCACAAACCAGTTCGGTATCTCCCAGAATAACAAAACTTGCTATCTACTTTCACTATCAAGGACGCAAGCATGCTCCGCGCACATATGAAAAGCCCGCAATTACGCGGGCTTATTTTCATTTAATTTTAAGTTTTATCTACATAGTAATAAGGTTTACCATTTATAAAATTTAAAACAATTTTTTAAAGAAAAATCCTTTACTAATTACATGCAAACTTTATTTTTTCCAAATAACCCAAAATATACAAAAATGCAAAAGCAGGTATGCGCATTACTGGGACTTTTGTATCTACAGGTAACTTCCCGTAATCTTCCGCCTTTTTGGTAATTATAAATGATCCGATTACTTCACTGCTATTCTTAGACATTTCTATAATCGCATCGCTTTCCTTAATCACGGGGTTTTCTCTAAATTTCACCTCAAAAAGAACCTTCCCCTGGGGAAGCTCAACAACAGCATCCACTTCCTTTTCATTACCCCCTGTCTTTCTATAATATCCAATCTTCGCCCTTACTCGGTTATAATAAGAAACTAAGTGCTTATAAACCGTGGTTTCAACCATTATTCCCATCTCTTCCGGTTCGATCAGCACATTATCCAGCATTAAAACTGCGCTTCTTATTGCAGCATCAGCAATATAAATTTTTGGTTTTGCTTTTAATATTTGCTTTCCGTCAAGACTAACCGGGTAACTAATATATATAAGATTCGCTTTTTCCAAATACTCTATATAATTAGATAAAGTTGCTGAAGGTGTATTGTCAAGCTCCTTGCTCATAGTAGCTATATTTATTATATTTGATGAATTAAAGCAAAGATATAAAAATACCTTTTCCAATACCGAAGCATTGCGAATATTAAATAAGGATGGTATATCCCGCTTCAAAACTTTATCAACTACATCCTCCCTCAAAATCCTTTGAGCAAAAAAATCATCTTTCGACAAAGCCAATTCGGGGAATCCCCCAACAATTAAATAACGAAAAAAATACCTTTGCAGCGGAGAAAGAGCATTCATAATATTATTTATCTCATACCTGTTCAGTTTATTTAATTCTAATATGTCATTTACAAACTCAGTAAGCTTACTCTCTACATTTAAAAGTTCACAATATTCATAAAAAGAAAGCGTAGGAACATGAAGGACGGTCCACCTTCCTACACCGCTTTCGCTGGCACCTTGAACCAATACAGGGCTTGCAGAACCTGTCGCAACAACTCTCCAATTAGGTTTTGTGTCATAATATACCTTTAACCAATTTCCCCAGTCTGGAGCATATTGAATCTCGTCAAAAAATAGAAAAGCATCCTCCGATGATGATATATTTGTTTCATAAATTTCAATTATATCGTCTAATCTACAAAATTTTAAAAGCGGATGATCAAAGGAAATATATATTATTTTTCTTGGTTCAATCCCTTTTTCCAATAAAGTTTCAATAATTTGATAAAGTATCGTAGTCTTTCCTACACGCCTCGCCCCCGAAAGAATTACGAACCGTCTTAATTCGGGATGTATAAACATTTTCATGGCTTCATAATATGCTATCCTTTTTACAGGCTTTACAAAATCTCCGGGTATCTTTCCATTTCGCCACCACGGGTTATATGAATAAAGCAATTTAAGTATGTTATCAGGAGTTACAATTGCCAATATTATGCACCTCCTATATATATTATAACCGTATTTATGATTTTTACAATAAAAATATAAATTATAGTTATTATTTTTTTGCTTATTTTATGAAATATATTTCATATTTTTGAAAATGTAGCCTTTTGATAAGGCAGCTTATAAAATTTTTAAATTATCCGAAGAAGAAAAAATAGAGGCTTTCATAGCCTCTTTTGCCATAAACTAAATATGATAAAATTTCCTCTGGACATTATGATTTTCAGCCATAGGGCCTAGGATGAGTGCAAGAACGATAGGAGATGCCGGGAAGTCAAGTTTCATAAAAATATACCCTATTACTCCGCTCACCAGCATGACTCCCACATCGAAAAAGCTATTGTTCATCGCATATGATCCCACAATGCACAATATGAAAATAAGCGGAGTAAGGATATTTTTAGGCACAGAAAGCACCTTTATAAAAAGCCTTATTCCAAGCAATCCAGTTATCAACATTATGATATTGCGTACTAAAAGGCTTTGATTAACAATATCTGTCACAAATCCCTAATAACTGTAACTATTGGTTCTTATATACTTTTAGGTTCTGCTAAAACTTTAGAAGGATTTATCACCGCCGCCTTTTTTGAATTTATTGTAATGTATTTTCAAAAAATGGGGTTTAGCATCGATATTATAATTATTTTAGGAATAGTGCTTTAATATAAAAAAGCCCGCCAATGCGGGCTATTTTCATTTAATTTTTTCCACATTAAAACTCACTATATTCCTTTCATCCTTGCTAAACTCCACTCCAATAAGATATATCTCCTCATATTCCCCCAAATACTTCTCAAAATATCTTTTTTCCTTCAATTGAGCCAAAGCACTACCCTGTGGAATATATTCTAAAACTTTAAACTCAAATATATAAACTTTTTTATTAATAATAACGCTCATATCTATTTTCCCATAATTTGTTGCATCTTCAGCAATTACTTTAAACCCTAAGGATGAAAAATAACAGTAAAAAACACTCGCATAATATCCTTCATACCCGGCTATATCATTTTTCCTATACCATTCCGCAGGTATCGAAGCAAAAAATGAGTAGAAAACTTCCTTCATTTTTTCAAAATCGTTTTCTAAAACCGATTTAAAAAGAGCGGTTCTATTTATTTCCTTCCTCCTGTAGTCCTCCACAAGATAATTCAATAAATGATTTGTGAGGCTATACCTTACCTCTAAGTTTGGAAAACCGAGTCTGTATCTTATTAACCCCTCGTTCCCAAGCTTTTCTTTAATCGTCAAATATCCCGCTTGAAATAAAAGATTTTCAGCATAAATTTGTTCCACATCAAAGCTGCCTATAAGTTCCTCTCCGGCTTCTAAATCTTCCATGGAAGGTATGTAATATTTATTGCCAATCATTAGTTTGATCAAAAAAGTAGGAGTGCCCGTCTCAAACCAGAAAGGGCGGAAGTTTTTTTCGCTTAAGTACAAAAGAACATCGAAAGGATTATAAACGGATTCTCCCAGCCATTTGTAGCCATTGTACCATTCCCTTACCTTTTTTAAATCAACCCCTTGCAATCTATCCGAAAATACCTTTTCAAATTCCTGCTGCGTATAACCGCAAATGACAGCATATTCGGGATTTAAAGTTATATCCTGCAGATTGTTTAAGCCGCTGAATAAGGATACTTTAGAAAATTTGCTTACCCCCGTTATGAAAACAAATTTAATATATTGATCCGCATCTTTTATTACGGAATAGAAACTTTTAAGCTCTTCCCTGATTGCCAAAGCCGATTCTTTTTCTTCAATACGGTCCAGAATCGGTTTATCGTATTCGTCTATAAGTATAACGACCTGAGCATTATACTTTTCGTATAATTTTTGTATTAGTTCAAAAAACTTCCCCGTAACGGATTCAAATTCTAATTCGATTCCGTACTCCCTGCAGTTTCTCAGTATTATTTCTTTTTCTATTACCTTTAAATCTTCAACATTACTTACACCGCTGCTCCCAAAGCTGATAGATATTACGGGGTATTTTTTATCCCAATCCCAATTATTTTCAAGGTAAAGGCCTTCGAAGTATTCCCTTTTGCCAAGGAAAGCCCACCTTAACGTATCCACAAATAAGCTCTTCCCGAATCTCCTGGGTCGAGATAAAAAGTAATACTTCCCATTGTCAACAAGTTTTTTGACAAAAAAAGTTTTATCAACATAGTAATAAGGTTCTTCCCTTATTACCTTGAAACTTTGAATCCCGATGGGCAACTTTTTATTCATTATATCCACCCCAGAAGCCGAATTTTTGCTGTCTTTTATACTCCTAAAAATAGGTAAATGGTGAAATAGCGCAGGTGTAATATAAGTTTAAATCCTCTCTATACTACACTCCCTTAAATTCCGCTTTTCCTCGTCGATCGCTATTCCTACTAAATTTACATTACGTTCCCAGCATAATAAGCTTAGAAAAACTATCCTTTACTTCCTTATTTGGAAAATCAAGTAAATATCCTTTCTTTTCATTTCTATCCTTAAATGTTAAATACCCCGATTGAACGAAAAAAATACTCGGGGGTGCATTCTCTATCTCATACGTCGTCAAATCATAGCTTTTGACATACTCTCCTATTATATCATCTATCTTAACCTTATTTTCTTTAATATACTCAACCAAGAACGATGGTGCTCCACTTTCAAACCAATAATTGTCAAACCTCCTTTTGCTAAAAAAATTCAATATAGAAAAGGGATTATATACAAAATTTTCCCCATCAAAGGAAAAACCATTGTAATTATGCTTTATCTTCTCCAATAATTCATCTCTTGTAGCCCTCAATTCTTCCGATACCTTGTTTATATATCCTTCAAAATACCTTTCAAGCTCTTCCTGCGTATACCCCATCATTTGAGAGTATTCTCTATCTATGGTTATATCATTCAAATTATTCAAAGAAGAGAATATCCCCGCCTTCGTAAATTTTGATATCCCCGTTATAAACACAAACCTCAAATACGGGTCCAAATCTTTTATCGTTGAATAAAAAAGCCTCAGTATTTCCCTTACCTTTTTTGCTATCTCTGGTTCCATTATATGATCAAGTATGGGTTTGTCGTATTCATCTATTAATATGACTACTTTCCCCCTCTTTGATAACTCATACACAAGGTCACTAAACCTCACTATTATATCATCCGTGCGAACTTTTAAACCATACTCTTCATATATCCTTTCAAGCTTCAACAATAACGTTTTTTCTACACTATCTGCATCCGTTGAGTTTATCTCGGTCATACTTATCTTTATAACGGGATATTCTTTCCATTCCCATTTATCGTATATATAAGTCCCTTCAAAAAGCTCCTTTTCTCCCTTAAACAAATAAAAAAACGTTGACACCGTCAAACTTTTACCGAATCTCCTTGGTCTTGATATGAAATACGGCGTTGACGATGAGGCCAATTCGTATATAAATTTAGTTTTATCTACGTATATATAGTCCCCTTCAACCAGTTTTTTGAAATCCTGTATCCCTATAGGAAGCTTTTTCACTCTTTTCACCTCTATTTATACAGTTCATCCATTTAATAAAAAAATTCTCTTAGTATAATTTTACCATTTATAAAATTTAAAACAATTTTTTAAAGAAAAATCCTTTAATAATTGTACTGACCCCCGGTTATTTGGACTTAAACGACCAAAACACCTCGACTCGCAGGAAAAAGCAAAAAAGGTCAAAATAAATGGGAAAAATAATGAAAACTATAAAATTCATTATTCCCTTTTTTCAAAGAGAGGATTTTCAAAGGAGTTTATAGAATATGCTAAAGAAAATAAAAATATCTATCTTTTTACATTAGAAGATATAAAGTGATGAATAATATTGTGATATAATAATCTCAACCAAATATTAAGGGGTGATAAATTGCTTTTACCTTCAGGTATAGATGATTTTAAAACCATAATCGAGGGAAATTATTACTACGTAGACAAAACCGGGCTCATTAAAGACCTGCTCCTTGACGGTGCAAACGCAATCCTAATTACCCGCCCCAGAAGATTTGGAAAAAGCCTCAACTTTTCTATGATAAAATACTTCTTTTCCAATGAAAAAGACTACTCCTACCTTTTCAAAGGCATGAAGATATACAATGACCCCATCGCTTCAAAACATATGAATAAATACCCGGTAATACATATCACTTTTAAGGATGCTAAAGCAAATTCCTGGGAAGATACTTTCGAAGTTTTAAAAAGTGCTATATCAAAAGAGTATGATAAATTTAGCTACCTTTTAGAATCAGAAAAGCTAAAAGACCATCACAAAAAATATTTTTTAAAAATACTGCAAAAAGAAGCAGAACCTGCGGACTACCGGGAAAGTCTTTCTAATCTATCGTATTACTTAGAAATCCATTTTCAAAGCAAAGTAATCCTCCTCATTGACGAATACGACGTTCCTATAGAAAGCGGATATGTAAACGGATACTATGAAAAAGCGGTTGACTTTATGCGGGGTATGCTCACCGCCGCCCTTAAAGGAAACACATCTTTATTCAAAGGTCTCTTAACAGGTGTCTACAGGGTCGCAAAGGAGGACATCTTCTCGGGCCTGAATAACCTCGTAGTATACACAGTCCTCGACGACTTTTATTCCTCTTATTTCGGCTTTACCGACGATGAAGTAAAGAAAATGCTCTCAGACTTTAACATGCTGGATAGATATGAAGAAATAAAGGAATGGTATAACGGATACAAATTCGGTAATACCGACGGCATATACAACCCATGGAGCGTTATAAACTACATTTCTCTTAAACAACCCCAGGCTTTTTGGGTAAACACTTCCAGCAATGATTTGATAAGAAACCTTATTGTAAAAAGTAGTACGGATATAAAAGAACAGATATCAAAACTTATATCCGGAGAAGTCATAGAAAAGGATATAAAAATCTCTACAGCCTTAAGGGATATAACTTACGACAAAGAGGCTATATGGAGCTTATTCCTATTTGCGGGATATCTTACCGCACAGGAAAAGTCTATAAAAGGATTAAAGGCCTATTGTAAAATTTTAATACCGAACAGGGAGTTAAAGGAATTATACGTTGATATATTTGAAACATGGCTAAAAAGCATGAATCTTGAGCCTAACAGCGTTGAAAGGCTTATTGAACACCTTTTTTCCCAAGATGAAAAATCCTTCGAAAGGGAGTTTAATGAAATCCTTATAAAAGTTTTAAGCTACCACATGTTAGGAAATGAAGCGGAAAGGGTGTATCAGGCTTTTGTCCTCGGGATGCTGAGCGTCCTCGGCGACAGGTTTGAAGTAAAATCCGAAAGGGAAAGCGGATTTGGGCGATATGATGTTGTTGTGATAGATAAAAAATTGCCAAGAGCTGTAATAATAGAGTTTAAAGTATCAGAAGATGAGGATTTAGAAAAAACAGCTTTAAAAGCCCTGGAGCAGATTGAAGAAAAAAGATACGACGTAGATTTAAAGGAAAGGGTTAGCGAAGTTGTTAAAGCCGGTATTGCTTTAAAGGGAAAAAGTGGGAGGTGTAAGATAGTGTAAAAGCCCGCCAATGCGGGCTATTTTCATTTAATTTTTTCCACATTAAAACTCACTATATTCCTTTCATCCTTGCTAAACTCCACTCCAATAAGATATATCTCCTCATATTCCCCCAAATACTTCTCAAAATATCTTTTTTCCTTCAATTGAGCCAAAGCACTACCCTGTGGAATATATTCTAAAACTTTAAACTCAAATATATAAACTTTTTTATTAATAATAACGCTCATATCTATTTTCCCATAATTTGTTGCATCTTCAGCAATTACTTTAAACCCTAAATATAAGCTTTCCCCGAATCTCCTGGGGCGGGATAAAAAGTAATACTTCCCATTGTCAACAAGTTTCTTGACAAAAAAAGTTTTATCAACGTAGTAATAAGGTTCTTCCCTTATTACCTTGAAACTTTGAATCCCGATGGGTGTTTCTTATACACTCTCCTAAAGCTATGTATTTAACATTATTTACAGTATAATTTTACCATTTATAAACAATTTTTTGCAAAAAATCTTTCTAACCAAATACCGCAAATCACATCAAATTATATATTATAGTTTTAACCATTTATTCGAAAATAAAATAGAATAAATCAGACTCTACATAATGGTTATTTATATATTGATATAAATAGTCAATTTGCATATAATAATATTAACCAAAATAGGAGGTGTGATTGATGAGAGTGACCTCATCAGAATTTAAAATGCGAGCGGGTAAGTATTTGAAACTCGTCGAAAAAGAACCTATTATAATCACCAAAAATGGTAAAGAAATAGCCAAACTCGTCCCAATAAATCAAAAAAATAAAAATAAAACCGATTTTTTATATGGACTTCTAAAAAATTACAAAGAAAAAGATTATACTTTGAAGCAGATCCGAAATGAAAGGATAAAAAAATATGAAAATAATGATTGACACAAATGTAGTCCTCGACCTTCTGCTAAAAAGAAAACCTTTTGATGAGGCAGCTTATAAAATTTTTAAATTATCTGAAGAAGAAAAAATAGAGGCTTTCATAGCCTCTTTTGCCATTACCGATATTTATTATTTTATAAGAAAAGAACTCTCTCATGAAATTTGTATAGAAGCTATAACTACCTTAATGGAAATTGCAAAGCCGGTTAGCATCGCAAAAAAAGACATAGAAAAAGCGCTTAGATTTTCAGAATTCAACGATTTTGAAGATGCGCTCCAGTTACAGTGTGCAAAAAAAATAAAAGCTGATTATATAGTAACAAGAGACGAAAGATTTTTAAAACTAACTAATAAAGCAATTACTCCTGATGAGTTTTTAAGACTCTAGGAAAAATAGCCCGCTTTAAAAGCGGGCTTTTACTTTCCAAGCAGATTGATCAAATAATCCCTGAATATTCCGTTTAAATCCTCCCTTTTTAACGCAAACTCCACCGTTGCCGCAAGGTATCCCATCTTGTCCCCCACATCATATCTTTTCCCTTCAAAATTGTAAGCGTACATCACTTCATAGTCCAAAAGCCCTTTTAGGGCATCGGTGAGCTGTATCTCCCCGCCCCTGCCTGGCCTGGTATTTTCGAGGATCTCGAAAATCCTGGGTGTTATTATATACCTTCCTAGTATCGCAAGGTTTGACGGCGCATCCTCAACGGAGGGCTTTTCCACCAAGTTTTCCACCTTATAAATCCTTTCATCTATGGGCTTTGCATCTATTATCCCGTATTTTGTAACATCCTCCCTTTTTACCTCCTGCACCCCTATAATACTGCAGTTATATTTTTCATAGACCTTTATCATCTGCTTTAATACGGGCACTTCTGAATCTATCACATCATCACCCAAAAGCACCGCAAAGGGTTCATTTCCCACAAACGTTTTTGCACAGTAAACCGCATGCCCGAGCCCCCTCGGCTCCTTTTGCCTTATGTAGTGGATATCCGCAAGGTTTGATATATCCTCAATGAGTTTTAAAAGCTCGCCGTTTCCCTTTTTCTTGAGCTCAAGCTCCAGCTCCACATTCCTGTCAAAGTGGTCCTCAATAGCCCTTTTATTCCTGCCTGTGATTATAAGTATTTCCTCTATGCCCGACTTTACCGCTTCCTCCACAATATACTGTATCGTGGGCTTGTCTATGATAGGAAGCATTTCTTTAGGTTGAGCCTTGGTTGCAGGCAAAAACCTCGTCCCAAGCCCCGCAGCGGGAATAACCGCTTTTTTTATCTTCACGAAAAATACCCCCTCACCTTTGATAAAATAAAATCTACCTCTTTTATCCTCATAAAAAGGATAATTATAAAATACACAGCCGCCCCAACAAAAATGGCAGATAAAAGCGAAAAAACCCCTCCGAGTATACTGTAACATTTAACATAAAATAACTTTGCAACTGCCCCCATCACCAACGAAGCAGTAACTACTTTTAAAAAGGTAAATACCATATCCTTCATTCCATAAGAGCCTATCTTCTTTTTTAAACTCAAAAACAAAAGTCCGGTGCAAAAAAGGTTGGAAATACTCGTAGCAAGGGCTATACCGCTTATCCCCATAAACTTAGAAAGGGTAATGTTTAATATTATATTCAAAACCACCGCATACACCGAATTTATCATCGGGGTCCTGGTATCCTGCAGGGAATAAAAAGCCCTTGAAAGAATAGTCCTTGCCCCTACCCCGGTCATCCCCAAAGAGTAAAAAAGAAGCGCTCCGGAGGTTAAAACCAAAGCCCTATTATCAAAGGCTCCCCTGCCGTAGACAAGCTTTGTTATGGGAACGGAAAAAATAAAAAGCCCGACGGTAGCAGGTACGAGGAAAACATTTATCAAATTTATATTCTCCCCTATAACCCTCTTAAATCCTTTTATATCCTCCGATGCCACCATCTTAGTAATCAAAGGGTACATTACGGTAGAAAGGGAATTTACAAAAATATCCTGTATAAAGCCGTTCAACCTGTTTGCATAATTTAAAGCAGATATACCGCCCACCACTATCCCCGATGCAATGGTCCTGTCTATTAAAACATTCAGCTGGCTTACCGATGTGCCGAGCATAACGGGTATAGAAAGGCTTATTATCTTTTTTAAATATTCATCCTTAAAATCCAAAAAAAATCTATAAAAAAAACCCTTTTTCAAAGAAAAAATAAAGACCAGAAGAAACTGAGAAGCAATGGCAATAACGCTTCCGAAAGATAGTATATATAAATAATTCAATTTTTTACTCAAAAATATGGATAAGATAACCAATATACTGTATGGAAAACCAACAAGGGCAGGGATTACAAAATTCCCTTTAATCTGCAAAAAACTGCTGAAAATATATGTAAGCCCGGTAAAATAAACTCCGAATACCGCTATCTTCGTGAAAGCAACTGCCATTTTAAAAGTTTCCTCTTTAAAACCCGAAGCAAAAAGCCTTACCACCGGTGCGGTAAAGGATAAAACAAATAATGCTAAAATTGTTGCAATTAATATAACAAAATTTACAATGTTATTCGTAAACCTTAAGGCTTCCCTTTCGCCTTTTTCTTTTGCAATACTTCCCATCAAAGGAATATAACTTGTCCCAAGGGCACCACTCAAAAAAGAAAAAACCACCGCAGGGATGGTTAGGGATATCAAATAAGCATCACTTATGTTTGACGCCCCGTAAAAATACGAAAGCACCGTTTCCCTTGCAAAACCCATAAACTTTGATGTTATAGATATTATAATTAATATAAATGCTGTTTTTTGCAATGGTAGACACCTCGAATGTTTATTTAAATACATTTTCTATAGTAAATACTTAATTAATTAATTTACAACTACTTCTCGCTTAATATATTGTTTAAAAATATATTTTTTTATCTTAGATAAAAAATATAAAATTTAATTTTCTCATTAACAATCTAAATTAACGACATTGTCTTTAAAATAATATTATTAACCGTATTTACATCATATTTCATTTCCGCAATTTTCCTACTTTCTTTTCCCATTGAAATTATTAAATCAGGGTTTTGAATAAATTTTTCCATTGCTCTTGCAAGTGAGTATGGGTCTTTTGTAGGAACTAAAAAACCATTAACTCCTTCTTTTACTGTTTCCTTGCATCCTGGTGCATTCGTAGTAATTATAGGCCTTCCCATAGCCATAGCCTCGAGAATAGAACGCGGTGTACCCTCTCTATAATAAGATGGCAAAACGTATACACTTGAATTTGCAATATATGGCCTAACATCTTCTGTTTCTCCTAAATATTCTATAATACCTTCAGAAATCCATTTTTCAACATCATTTTTTTTAATAGCCGCTGGATTACTATCGAAAGGCCCAAGTAGTTTAAAAGAAACTTCTGGATGACGAGATTTGAGCTTTCGAGCAGCTTCTACATATACTCCAATTCCTTTATCCCATATCAATCTGGCAATAAGTAAAAAAGATAAAGGTTTAATTGGTGGGCTCACGTAATAAAACCTATCTATGTTTACTCCTGAACCATTTATCAACACAGCTTGTGTACGATTGTCTAATATTTTCTCGCTTCTAAAAAATTCCATATCGTCAGGATTTTGGAAAAATACAGCTTTATTATTTTTCAAAGCTTCTTTGTATAAGATTTTTACAACTTTCTTTAAAATACCCTCTTTTCCTTTGTCTCTTGTAAACACATAACCTAATCCAGTAATCATTGAATAGACTGCCTCAACCTTTAAAATTCTTGCGGCAAGAGAACCGTAAATTACAGGTTTAATTGCATATGATAAAACAATATCAGGTTCAATTTTATTAATTACTTTTATCAAACTTAATAATGTCTTTAAATCTTTAGCGGGATTACCTCCAGTTCGATCTAAGGGTATTTGAATAAACTCTGCTCCCAGTTTCTTCAATTCATTTTCATAACCTTTTTCCGGCCCTAAAGCAATTACATCATGCCCAAGCTTTGATATAGATTTAATTAAATCCCCTCTAAAATTTATCAAAGATTTAGTATAATGGGATACTACTATAATTTTTGCCAAATAGAAATCCCCCCTCCCTACAAGACATATAAAATTTATCATGTGTAAATCGAAGGACCAAGAAGATTTAGTAAAGATCCTTCCGAAAATAACTACTAATAAGGTTCTTCCTTCTTAATAAATTGCTGGACAATTTCTGAAAACTTTTGAGTAATTCGAGACCATGCATATGGCGAGTCATATCCTATACCTTTTAATCTTGAGATCACTCTATGCCTAGATAATACACTCCGCAGAGCTTTTAAAATCTGTTTTTCATCATTCATAACTATTATAGAATCCTCTGTACTTAATGTAATTTTCACAGTGGGATCTGCTTCAAATAGCTTTATCATAAAAATCGGGCGTCCTGATCCTAAATATTGGTAGATTTTACCAGGTATTTGCACACCACCTCTGTTGCCAAAAAGCAACAGAAAATCTGCTGCCTTCATCCATGCGATGCTCTCCCGGACAGGTACCCAGGGGATAAATTTAATTACATCTTTAGCTGGCAATGTTAACATATATGCTTTAATAGAGTCTTCCACCTCACCCACAAAGTACACCTTTATTTTATTGCGGACATTAGGATCATCTTGCAAGAGAATTGAAAGGGCATTTACAAAAGCTTTAGGATCTCGAGCCTCTGAATAAAGTCTTCCTGTATGGACGAACCAAACTAGTTCTTCTTCTGCTGCTGGGCGTGGTTTAGGTGAAATATTTTCAAAGTCTTCAGGATCAAAACCCATAGGTAAGACTTCTATTCTTGATGATAAAAAAGGAAATAAACTTAAATAAAGTTCCTTGGTGGCGTCTGTAGTAACTGTTACTATATCACACAAATGAAGGAGCACACGTTCTAGTTGATAATCTATCCATTTGCGCCATACTGGTCGCGGAAGCTCACTTATAGGGCTTCCAGACCAAGGATCACCATAATCAGCAACCCAGCATATTTTAGGATAGCATCGTTTAAGCAATGCTCCTACTATATGAATTGAAAACGGGTATCCAAATGTCAGCAGCACATCTGGAGCAAAGCTTTTAATTTGATGAACCCCTTCACGAAAAAAATTTAGGATGCTATCTATATGAGGATCTGGAATCAATAGAGACAAAAAGAGATTGTTTTTAGCATTTTCTTTAATTTTACATTTTTCTTCATAGCTTCCAGCTTTTTGCCTTAGAATCCATTTTCGCAGAGGTCCAGGTGAAACACGCTTAACTTCAACTTCTAAAGGTACTTTTTCACTCAATGAAACATCAGGAGGCGAAAAAACAGTTAGAGTATTTGTATCATAAGTTATAACGTTAACTTTATGTCCTTGCCGCTTAAGATATTTAACAAAATTAACTGGCCGAATAGCAGAAGAAGCCCCTCTAGGTGCAAAATTAGCAGTGATAATGAGGATTTTCATGCTTTGCCTCCTTTAAAAATAGTTTAACAACGAGACCCCAAATAAATCCAAAAAACCTTGATGCCTGAATGCAAAAAGCAATTGTATAAGCTAATGGCAAGTTAGTAATCTTTATAACTTTGCGGCGGATTATCCAAATAAAAGGGTATAAAAAAATTGGTAAAAGTAACCACCATTCCAAAATTAGGGATGAAAAGATCGCGGTCCAGTATATACCCTGGAGCACAAGGTGAGAACTTGAGAAACGCGCGGCTAGTCCATCCCCAAAAGCATAGCGAAAATGCTGCTTGATTGCAGCTCGAAAACTAGAACGTACCTCCCAATAAACTACTGCATCAGCTACTACTACATATCGTGCACCTGTTTTAAGACATAAGCAATCAAATAGTGTATCTTCCCCCCACGGAAGCCATTCAGGATAACCACCAACTCGCTGCCAAAGTGTTTTAGTGAAAGCTACCGAGCGACTAGATGGTAAAAAATTAGGTGTTGGATGAGTAGATGTAGTTAGACTAGCTAGCACTTCCTGGAAGCGAGAATGAGCCACAGGTCGATAAAATCCACCTACAAAATCCGCTCGGCCTGCCTCTAATGGCTCTACTAGTCGTTCAATCCATTTAGGATCCAAACGGCATCCAGCATCAGTAACAACTATATAAGGTCCTTTAGCTATTGAAATGGCCTCGTTACGACCGCGAGCGATGTTTGCTCCTAGCAGTACTTTTATCACTATGCGAATACCAGCCCACATTAACAATTCTGAATACTCGCGTATTAAATCTACTGTCCTGTCGGTAGAACCCCCGTCTACAATCACTAGTTCATCCGGCTTCCTTGTCTGCATAAGAATATCTTTAAGCAAAAGAGTAATTGTTTGCTCTTCATTTAATGTAGTTAAAATCAAACTAACCATAAGTCCTCCGCAATGTCCTCCTCAATTTAAAATTATTATAAAGCCATATAAACATTTTAGTAATAAGACTAAATATCCAAATAACTAATGCAGATTGTTGTATTGCCACTAATGGAACTGCTGCATTCTGTTCAAGACCCAGCAGTAACCGTACATAAACGGATGCTAAAAAAAAGAAACCCCAGTTACCCAAGCTAAATCCTAAACGATAAATCAAAAATACTACTAAGATCCAAATAATCTGAATAATCAGGACTCCCAATATCCCAAAATTCATCATAGCATCACCCCACAACGTAATAGCCCCTTCTGACCGGGTGTTGTATGTCCATCCTAGTACTGTACGACCATACCAATTCCCAACTGACACCTGTGGTTTTTCAGGCCATACTGCTCTTGGAATCCACCAGAAAAAAATCGGTAGATAGCTTCTACCATACCACTTCTCTTGTAAAAGTGTAGGTTGTTCTAATAAAGCTCCGTAATAATAAGCCCAGTTCAACCGATCGAGCACATTATCAAAAATTTCTCCTAAATTACTAACTAAGTTAGTAATTATATTTTCATCTTCTAGAGTTGATTTAAATGCTACAATAATTAACTGAAATGAAAGCCCTTTCCCTAAACTATATTTCTGCACTACAATACGATAATCTTTTACCATTTGAAAAAATAGAATCATTAAAAATAATAGGCTGATTATTATTATTAAAGATTTCCATCCAACACGATATTTACTTTTATAAAAGTAAATAAATATTATTGGTAGTAACACATAAAATATAGCAGCTTTAGACCCAGATATTAGCATCCATACAATTTCTCCTATTATCATAATAAAAACTATCAAATTAGGCTTTCGTCTACTACTAAATATAGCATATCCAATCAATGCTAATAAGCCAATATTATTTAGCTGGCCTATAATATTGCTAAAAGTTGTAATCATCAGCTGCGTAGCAAAGAAAGTACCATAAAATAAACCAGATGACAATGAATAAACACGAAATAGCCAACCCATAAAATATATAACTACAAAAAAGTAAGAAGATACTGGTGCGCGATTTCGAGTGAAATCGATTACTGGAATATTCATAACTTTTGGAATAAAATATGCCACAATATCCATTGTTATAAAGAATGAAAGTACAGTGAGCAAAATAGTAACATAAGTTTCTTCTGAAAAGTTGATCCCCTTTATAAGTGATCTAGGTATCTGTAATACCATAGTTACCATTAGTACCAAACGATAAGCAATATAGGGATTAAATGGGTTGCAAAATATATTATGCCGACCTAAAAAAGAAGTAAATATTAAATATATAGATACAAAGAGATAAAGAAAGCGAATAGTTAAACTGCCTGGAGTAACTAAAGTAATTATTATGCTTCCGTTTAAGCAAATAAATAAAAATAGAATTCTATCATAAACATTCATATTTCTTTGTCTCCTTATTATAAAAAAACTATGTCTTTTTCATTCTATCTCGGTAATTAACAAAATTGAGAGATTAGAATTACGATTGATCTCCAAATCTTTGAACATTTTAAACTAAAAATTTTTTATGATTCATATGATTATTAAACCATTCTATAAACCTTCGGATCCCTTCTTTATAGGATATATTTGGAATAAAACCTAAAATTTCTTTAGCCTTCTCCACATCTGCCCATGTCTGCGGAACATCTCCCGGCTGTGGAGATAAAAATTCCAGCTTTGCTTTAATTTCAAGAGCTTCTTCTAATGCTTTTACCATCTCCAACAGACTTATCGTATGGTTGTTTCCCAGATTTATAACTTCGTATATTGTCCTATCATAATCCATTGCAGATCTTATACCCCGAATTATATCATCAATATAAGTATAATCCCTCCTGCTTGACCCATCTCCATATATGGGAATGGGTTCGCCTTCTATTATTTTCCTTGCAAATTTATGTATCGCCAAATCCGGGCGCTGGCGTGGGCCATATACTGTGAAAAACCTGACAGCGATAAAACGAATACCATACAAATGACTGTAAACATGGCCCATAAGTTCGCCACTTACTTTGGTACTGGCATATGGGCTTATGGGCATCAGCACATGGTCGTCTTCCTTCCATGGTACATTTGGATTTATACCATAAACGCTACTAGACGAACCAAATATAAACTGCTTTACCCCCAAGTTCTTTGCAAGTTCCAACAAGTTCTGTGTACCCTTAACATTTACTTCCTGATAAGTTATAGGATCTTCAATTGACGGTCTTACACCTGCTTTAGCAGCAAGATGTACTATTACATCATAATCTCCAGTTAATTTTTCCTTTAAAGCATCAAAATCCCTTATATCAATTTC
Organism: Thermovenabulum sp.; assembly: GCF_049723235.1. Taxonomy (NCBI): domain Bacteria; kingdom Bacillati; phylum Bacillota; class Clostridia; order Thermosediminibacterales; family Thermosediminibacteraceae; genus Thermovenabulum; species Thermovenabulum sp. The sequence continues at coordinate 175,690 of NZ_JBNARB010000002.1, forward strand.
GATTAAAGTATAATTATTATAATCGAAATGCCCCTTTATATTTTCTTCTTTTATTGTCCTATCGTAGAAGTTATCGAAGTTGTCTATATTTGTTACTTTCCATCCTTCAGCAAGCAGCTTATCAATAAGGTGGCTTCCTATGAAGCCAGCTCCTCCTGTAACCAGTGCATGTTTCACCTTCCTACCCCCATGTATGTAAATCCTGCTTTTTTAACTTCTTCAGGCTCATAGAAATTCCTTCCATCAATAAACAGCCGTGTTCTCATCTTACTCGCTAATTTTACAAAATCCAAATTTGCCCATTCGGGCCATTCAGTTGCAAAAATTGCCGCATCCACGCCTTCTACCGCCTCATAAGGATTTGTGAAAAAATTGATTTTTTCATTTATTCCAATAGCTTTTTTAGCGTTTTGGAGGGCTACCGGATCGCAAGCCTTCACTTTTGCTCCTTCATTAAGAAGAATTTTTATTATATCTAATGCAGGTGACTCTCTTACATCATCAGTTCCAGGTTTGAATGCAAGCCCTAATACTGCAATTGTTTTTTCTCTTAAATCACCGTAATAGGTTTTTAATTTATCAATTACTGCTTTCCTTGCCCTTTGATTTACTTCTCTTGCTGCAGATACAATTGGCATGTTATATCCTATCTCCTTTGCAAATTCCAAAAGTGCTAAAGTATCCTTTGGAAAACAGCTCCCCCCCCAACCTATTCCCGCATTCAAAAAGCTAATCCCTATTCTTTTATCCGTACCGATTCCTCTTGCAACATCCTTTATATTTGCACCAACTTTTTCGCATAATCCAGCAATTTCATTAATAAAACTAATTTTCAATGCAAGAAAAGCGTTTGCAGCGTATTTTATCATTTCACTACTTGTAGGATCTGTAATTATTAGATGTGGTAAGTTAAATGCATTAGGTTTATTTATAAATGAAGGTGGAGTAAACGTTTGCTGTAAAATAGGTTTATATAATTCTTGTAAATCCGATATAGCTTTTGCTGATAAAGAACCAATTACTATTCTATCAGGATATAACGTATCATATAATGCCATACCTTCTCTTAAAAATTCCGGGTTCGATGCTAAATGAATTTTACTTTCAATTCCTTTTTCTCTATAAAATTCTTTAATTATATTATCTATTTTATTATTTGTCCCAATAGGAACTGTAGATTTTATCGCAAGTGTATAATCTTTCTCTAAATTTATTTTTTTTAATATATCTCTTATAGCATCTTCTAAATAACTTAAATCCGCTTCTCCGTTTTTTTTAGGTGGAGTCCCTACTGCAATAATAACAATTTCTGCTTCTTTAATTACTTCATCAGGTTTTTCCCAAAAATTTATATTATCTTTTACCAATTCTATTAGCTCTTGTACACCTTTTTCGTAGATTGGACTTGTTTTAGACTTCAGTTTGTTTAATTTCTCTTTATTCTTTTCAATAACATCGACCTTATGTCCAACATAAGCTAATGCAAGGCCTGTAGTTAAACCTACATAGCCTGCGCCAATAATCATTACTTTCAAATTGCATCCTCCTTAAATCTTCTCCCCTCAATCTAAGGAATTACATTTCTCCGTCTTTTATATCCTTCAAAGCTTTTATTACTATCTCCACATCTTCTTCGGTTAAATTACTGCTACACGGTAAATTAATCACATTCCTTTCATAAAACTCGGCTTTTTCTATCTTATATGCCTCATTTTCTTTATAGGATTTTTGTTTATGTATTAATCTCCAAAGAGGTCTTGTTTGAATGTTATTTCCATTCAACTTTTTCAAAAGTTCATCTCTATCTATCCCATATTTTTCTTTATCCACTACAACAGAATAAAACCAATAATTTGGTCTTGTATCTTCCCTAAAAGGAAGAAGGGTTAAACCTTCTATATTTTCAATTTCTTTTTTGTATAAATTATAATTTCTTATTTTTGTTTCAATAAATTCTTCCAATCTGTCAATTTGTTCTACTCCAAAAGCTGCTTGAATGTTTGTCATTCTATAGTTATATCCTACTTCATCATGCACAAAGTATAACGGATCAACTTTGGCTTGAAGGGATAGATGTTCGACTTTATTAAGCAATTCCTTATTTTGAGATACTACCATTCCTCCGCCGCCGGTAGTAATGATTTTATTGGCATTGAATGAATATACTCCTATATCTCCAATTGTTCCGCAAAATTTTCCTTTATATTTTCCTTCTTTATAGTAAGATCCCAAAGCTTCGCAGGCATCTTCTATGAGTTTTAAATTATATTTTTCTTTTATTTTCATCAATTTTTCCATATTTGCCGGATTTCCAAAAACATGCACTACAATGACAGCTTTTATTTGTCTTTTTGTCTTTTTATTTATCACTTTTCCATCAATAAAATGACATTCATTTTCTAAAAATTCCTCAAGCTTATCCATATCCATACAGAGAGTATCATCACAATCCATAAATACGGGTTCTGCTCCCATGTATTTTACCGGATTTACAGTAGCTATAAAAGCTAAAGTAGGAACAATTACCTCATCTCCTGGCTTTATACCCATTACCCTCAAAGCAAGATGAAGTCCTGCAGTTCCGCTTTGGCAGGATACTGCTTTTTCAACTCCCACATATTTTGCAACTTTTTCTTCAAATTCCTTTATAAACCTTCCACCCGTTGAAACCCATCCGGTTTCTATGGTTTCTTTTATATTTTCAAGAATTTTTAAGGAAAGATTGGGTACCGAAAGGGGGATAAATTTATTATTATTCACTTATTATCACTCCACATTTTTCTTAAATATTGCTGGAATACCAGCAACCATAATATTATCAGGTATATTTTTAGTAACTACTGAACCAGCAGCAATTATTACATTCTTTCCAATGGTTACATTATTAATGATTTTTGAACCTATACATACCCATGTGCATTTACCTATATTTACAGTACCTCCAATATTCGCCCCAGGAGATATATGGACACCGTCTTTTAAAATACAATCATGATCGATGCTGGATGAGGTATTTATAATACATCCCTTACCTATTATCGTATTTGTATTTATTACTACTCCTGGCATTATAACTGTCCCTTCACCAATTTGCACGGTATCACTAATATATGAAAAATTATGCTTAATAACAGGTATTTTATATCCTACTTTTTCCAATTCTTCTAATATTGACAATCTGTATTTATTGTTACCAATTGCTACAAAAGCATAGGTAAAACTTTCTTTAAATTTTTTATAATCATCAAATCTACCAATTACTTTAAAACCATTAATTATTGAATTTAATTTTTTTATGTCATCATCTAAAAAACAAATCTCATCCCAATAATTCATAGATTTTGCGATATCTGCTACTACTTTTCCATGTCCGCCTGCGCCTAATATAAGTAATTTTGACATTAATTTTCACCACTTACTTTATATTAATTAAAATTTGCATTGTTAATGCTTCCAGTAAAAAAAGGCATTGTATCAAATTTAGAATTATTTATTCCTTCCCTTTTTAAAACATTGTATATTGTCATAAATAATATTTTTAAATCCACTAAAAAGGATAAATTGTCTACATACCAAATATCGTAATTAAATTTTTCCTCCCAAGTAATGGCATTGCGTCCATTTACTTGTGCCCAGCCTGAAATTCCGGGTAATACTTCATGTCTCCTCATTTGTTCCTTCGAATAATATTTTAGATAATCAACTAACAGAGGTCTTGGGCCTATAAAACTCATTTCGCCTCGTATTATATTAAATAATTGGGGAAGTTCGTCGATACTGGCTTTCCTTAAAAAAGATCCGACTTTTGTCATTCTTTCAAAATCAGTTAATTTTCTCCCATCTTTTTCGGTTTCCACTTTCATTGTTCTGAATTTATATATTGTAAATATTTTTGCATCCTTGCCTGGACGTTTTTGTGTAAATAATACAGGGCCTTTAGGATCTTCTATTTTTATTGCAATCGCTGCCAAAAGCATAATAGGAGAAGCAATAATCAACAAAATTACTGCAAATATAAAATCCAATATTCGTTTTATATATTTTCTATACATCCTGTATACCCCCCTATTGCCCAAAACCATCACATATTTCTCAAATTTATTACCTTTTCATCTATTTCATAAGAAAAATACTGCTCAACTCTGTTGAAAATCTTTTTTATATTTGGATCGTGGGATAGGAATATGTTTTTTAGGTTTTCTATCTCTTTTTTGAATTCTAAGTAGTTATCGCAGGGTTTTTCAATATATATTTTTTCATTCTCGGTCTTTAATACCCTATCTTTATCATAAAATAATTCTTCATGTAGCTTTTCTCCGGGTCTTAACCCGGTAAATTCTATCTTTATATCCTTTTCGGGTTCTAAACCGCTTAATCTTATCATTTCTTTTGCAAGGTCGAGTATTTTTACCGGCTCTCCCATATCGAGAACGAATATTTCCCCGCCTTTTGCCATTGACCCTGCCTGAATGACAAGCTGAACGGCTTCGGGTATTGTCATGAAATACCGTGTTACTTCAGGATGAGTTACCGTTACGGGCCCACCGGCTTCAATCTGTTTCTTAAAAAGCGGTATTACGCTGCCTGAACTGCCGAGCACATTACCGAATCTTACCGCTGCAAAACAGGTTTTGCTTCTTTTTGCCATCATCTGTATTACTATTTCCGCTGCCCTTTTGGAAGCACCCATAACGTTTAAAGGATTTACTGCTTTATCCGTTGATATAAGGATAAATTTTTCTACATCGTATTTATCAGCTGCTTCGGCTAAATTTATAGTCCCGAATATATTATTTTTTATTGCCTCCGACGGGTTTATTTCCATAAGAGGTACGTGTTTATGAGCCGCTGCATGAAATACCACATCGGGCTTATATTCCATCATTATGTATTCTACTTTTTCCTGGTCCCGTACGCTCCCTATTACCGGAATGTATTCTTGCTCGGGATAATTCATTTTTAAGTAATTCTCAAGTTCAAATATGTTATTTTCATTTATATCAAAAAGTATTAATAACTTCGGATTAAAATTTACTACCTGCCTTACAAGCTCAGAACCAATAGATCCCCCTGCCCCCGTTATAAGAACCGTTTTATTTTCCAGATATTTCTTAGCTTTATCCAAATTTAGCTTTACGGGTTTTCTGCCAAGCAAATCTTCTATTTTTACATCGCGGATTTTTTTAACGTCTACATTCCCGTTCAAAAGCTCATAAATCCCGGGGACTATCCTAATTTTTCTTTTTGTTCTCCTGCAGATATCCACTATTTTTCTTATTTCGTTTCTATCCACGGAAGGCATAGCAATTATAATCTCTTCTACACCGTAATTATTTACTACTTTTTCAATCCTATCTCGTCCTCCTAAAACTTTTACTCCATATATGCTCATCCCATGTTTTAACGTATCGTCGTCTATAATACCTATGGGGTGCATTTTAAGTTCTGGTTTTGTTTTGAATTCTTTTATAACCATAGAGCCCGCCGAACCCGCACCGATTACAAGCACCTTTTTTTTGCCTTTAATGCCGTTTTTAACAGCACCGTTTATGTTTCCGTATATCCTGAGAAAAAGCCTTGTAAATCCTATCAAAATTGTTGAAATCATCCAATATAATATGTATATGCTTCTCGGATAGTTTAAATTAAAAGCAAATGTATAAAATATCATTAATAACGTAGAAAAAGTGGTCCCAAGGAAAATACATATTAATTCATCGATGCTCGCAAATTTCCATATCCTGGTATAAAGATTAAATAATACGTACGAAAAGAGGGATGTAAAAGTAATAACAGGCCATGTTTTTAAATATATTAATAAATACTGCTTTGGGATAACTCCTTCAAATCTCAAATAAAGAGACATATGTAATGATATATTTACTATCAATGAATCTATTAAAAGCATCAGGATTATCACTAAATCGTTTTTTCTGCTTATCCGCCTTATAAGCGAGAAATATTCACTCACCCCACCCACGACCTTCCCAAGGTTTTAGAATAACCTTTTACACTTCTTTTTGCCATAAACAGTTAAGATTTCTACACGAATAACGATAATCCTTCTTTTATAAAGTTTTTGTAATATCAATAATTTTTCCTCTTTTTCCTTATTTTGTGGCTATCCTCACCGTAGTAGTAATAATAGTAATAATAGCTTCCGGAGTTTTCTTTAACCTTATTCAGTACTACACCGAGGATCCTTGCGTTTACTTTCTCAAGCTGGTTTTTTGCTACTATTAAAGCTTCCCTTTCGGTTTCGTGGCAGGCGGTAACCAGTATCACCCCGTCCACGAGGGTGGATAGTATGGAGGCATCCGCAACGCTGTTTACGGGTGGTGAGTCGATTATAAGGTAGTCGTAGTTTTGGCTTACTTCTTCAAGGAAGTTTTTCATCTTTTTTGAGCTTAAGACTTCTGCCGGATTGGGTGGGACAGGGCCGCTGGGTAGAATATAAAGATTTTGTATTACGGTGCTTTGTATTACGCTATCAAGCTCAATGTTTTCCGCAAGGAAATTGGAAAGGCCTATATGGTTTTCTATGTAAAATATTTTATTTTGCTTGGGGCGCCTTAAGTCCGCATCTATTAAAAGCACGCTTTTTTCAGCACTGGCAAGGGTAACCGCAAGGTTTGCCGCTACTGAGCTTTTCCCTTCCCGGGGCACGCTGCTTGTGATGAGAATTTTCTTTAAGGGTTTATCTATGCTTGCAAATTGAAGATTTGTCCTGAAGACCCTGAAAGCCTCCGATACTACGGATTTGGGATCGTCAAGGACGTATATATCATCAAGTAATTTCATATTCATATTAATCCTCCTTTTCCACCAAAGGTATGGAGGCTAAGACCGGGATTCCGAGGTAGCGCATGACTTCTTCCGGGGTTTTTACCGTATTATCCATGAATTCTGCCATGAATACAGCAAACACGCCCAGCATAAGTCCCAGCACCGCGGAAAGGGTAATGTTTAATGCGGCTTTGGGCTTTACCTTATTATATATAGGTATCGCTTCGTCTATCACCTGCACGTTTTCCACATTCATAATCCTTATAACCTGTTTTGAGAAGGATTTTGCCGTTTCATTGGCAATGGTTGCCGCAAGCTCGGGTGAGGTATCCTGCACCCTTATTTCAATGATTTCGGTGTTTTTTACAAGATTTACGCTGACCTTATTTTTTAACTGTTCGTAGGAATAGTTCAATTTTAAATTTTTAGCTACTTCCTCAAGCACAGATCGGCTCTTTGCGATTTCTCCATAGGTGGACACAAGGAGCCTGTTTGTCTGCACCTCCTGATAGGTTATAGGTACTTCCGGGTCGGTGATATTGTGCTTGGGTTTCCCCACCATTATGGTAGTGTAGGATTCGTATACGGGTTTTACTATGAAAAAGGTATATACTGAAGATATAAGCAAGCATATAAGAAGGGATATTATAATGATCTTTTTCCTTCTTTTTATAATATCAATCAATTCCCTGAGGGAAATCTCTTCCACCGGTTCATCAAAATAGTTTTCCTGCTCGGTCACATTATTTGCCCCCTATTAGTCATATTTACTTTACTAAATTCCTGTATTTTTCGTATAGCCTTTTTATCTCTTCTATTTCTTCTTTAGTAAACCTTTGATAGGCTAAGGCTTTTGCCCTTTCCTTTTCTTCCTCGGTTAATCCGTCTTTTGCAAGGTTTAATAAAAAACTTATATCATCCCTTGAAAGTTTTCCTAATACAATTTTCATTATCTCGGCTTTATCCTGATTTTCTATTTTTGTAATATTGTCGGTTATAATTGGTTCGTTTTGAATTTTTTGCTCAATTAGTTCTTTTGTATTGTTTTGCGAATCTTTACCTGTTTTTTCTTTTGGCTCGGTATTTTGTATTTCTTCTTCTTCTTGCTTTTTAATATCATTTGTTTCTTCTTGATTTGTTTCCTGCTCTTTAACGAGGTCTTTTATATTCTCCCTTTCGCTGCCTTTATCGAACATTGATAATATTTTTATAAATAGATAATCGGATTTTTGGTAGATTATAAAGATGAAGGAAAATAAAATTAACAATATAATTAATAATACGCTAAAATACTTTTTTCTCATTGTTTTTCTCCTGTATTATTTAAGTAGGCCGGGTGCCCTTTTGAGGCACCCGGTATTTTTATCTATTATAGATTTCGTAAATTAATTTTGCTGCTTCTGCTCTCGTCGCATTGTTTTTGGGTCTGACCGTCATGTCTTCGTAGCCAGATACTATTTTTTGCTCAATCAAAGCTGCGGTGTATTCTTTGGCGTAATCCGCAATATCTTTATAATCTTTAAATATATATAGTTTTTCTGCAGCATCCTTAGAAGGTGCTAATTTCATAGCCCTTGCGAGGATCGCAAAGATTTCCTGTCTTGTGATATAGCCGTTCGGGTCAAATACCTTGCCTTCAACTTTTCCTTTTATTATTCCGTATCTATAGGCGGTTTCGACATAATCGGCATACCAGGTGTCTTTTTTAACATCCTCAAAAGAATTGCTGTAGGGCACTTTATCAATTTCTAAGGCATTTAAAATCATCTTCGTAAATTCTGCACGGGTCACTTTTCCTTCGGGATCAAATTTCTTTTCTTCTTTGCCGTTTACTATATATTTTGATGCAAGGGATTCTATATAGTTTTTGGCCCAGTGCGATGTTATATCATCAAAGGTCTTATTGTATTCCATTACAGCATAGGTGCTAAAGTGTGATGTTTTTGCGATTATTTCGCTGTTTTGCTTATCTACCTTGCCACCGATAAATTGAAGGGTGCCTTTTTCTTTGTCAACAAAGTATAACCCGAGTTTATCTATATTTGTGGTAAGTCCTTTTATGCTGAACCTCAGTGTAACCTTTCCATTAATATTTGCCTGTTTGTCGTCAATTTTTATAACAATATCCTTTGGTGTGCTTATAAGTTTGTAATTTGTGAGGGTATTTATCACTTGTGACACATCGTCGGGTTTAACTTCAATCTTGACGTTGGTGCCGATAGAAACATCCAGAACGTTCTTCGGTAAATCCATGGTTAATTCATTCAGCATTATCTTAACCGTTGCGCCTTTTTCAAAGGCTTTTGCAAATATTTCTTTTGGGATATTCGCTTCTATATTTGCCGTTTTAATATCGGAAGAAGCAAGATTAAGGGTCATGGTAAATTCTTTTCCGGAGGCTTTTGCCGCTGTGTTTTCAAAGGCTTTTAGAATCTCATTAACTGCGGAAGAGTCAAAGGTAATAATGGCTTTGCCCTGGGATTCAGTTATTTTTGCGGCTGTGATATTTACCTTAAATTCTGCCTTTTTATCATCAATGGTTTCTTCGGTTTTAGATGTAGAAGGAGCACCGCCGCCTCCACCCGTGCCACCGCCAGGCTCAACAGTCGATGTGGGAAGGCCAACGACATTATAACCCTGGGCTTTGAAGTATTCGGCTATGGCTTTTGCATCATCTCCGGTGAATTCTGCCAGGACGGCGTTGAAGGCGGATAGGATATTCGTTATATCAGTTGAAGAAATTGTCGCAATACCCTTCGGAGTTAAAACCTGGTTATTAATAAACGTAAGTAAATCATTATTATAGTATATCTTCACTGTGTTGTTTTCATATTTAATAGTCATTGAGTCTTTATAATCCGAAACAAAGTAATTTTCTTTTTCCCTTACATATCTTAAAAAGTCCGTTAGCGTACCAAACTTTTCGATAATTTTATTATAAAGCAACTTTAAAGGTGACCAATCTTGTTTGAAGATCTCATTAATAGCCGTATTAGCAGCACCTATGAAAGCTTCATTTTCGCTTAATTTACCTTTATTAATTTCTTCTTTAAGATATGTATAACCTATATCATCTTTAAATAAGTTATGAGCAATAATTAAATTCCTTTCATTAATACCTAAATTATTTAATCTTCCTTCAATATCAGTACCTTGAATAGCATTTAGAAATTTTTTCAAAAGCTCGTTCTTATTCTTTTGATTTAATATATCGATTAATTTTATGGTAAGGGCCTTATTTTTTGTTATTCTTGAATCTATATTTTCCAGTGCTTTTACAACATTCCCCAATACTTCTGAAGGAATTATTTCTTTGTATACATAATTATTAGAAATCTGCCCATCCTCAGTTTCTGCTATACACAAAAAGTAAACTTTATCGGTATTTTTGTCAAAGCGGCTTGATATTTCTTGTTTATCAAAAGGATAATAGAATGGATTATTAGAAATAATAGAATTAAAATGACCTTTCATAAATATTCCTTCGTAAGGAGGATCATTACTTAACAAATAACTTTTAATAAAATCATAACCCTGAGACATTAATTCATTAAACACTTGTTCATTCATTAAAATATAGTGCAATTTTTTAATATTAATATTATTGTTTGTAGTTATTTTAAATGTGACATTTTGATCGTCAATTATTTTTTCTAATGTAATTTGAAAAAATTCATCTTGAGCTAACCCTGCAATCGGCATTAGCGAAAACAGTAATATAATTACTAATAATAGTGAAATGACCCTTTTCACCTTTATATACCCCCTTCTTTAAGAAATCATAATAAATTAGGAATGTTTTCCTCTTCCACCTCCATCAATTTATTTCAATACATTATTGATTCAGATAATTGTAGAGATTATATGTTATGGTCGCTGCCTCGGCTCTTGTGGCATTTGATTTCGGTGAAAAGATATTTTCAGCCTTTCCTCTAACAAGCCTTATCTTTAAAGCCACTGCAATTTCGGTTTTTGCCCATGAAGATATTTCGTTTTTATCCTTAAATCTCGATAACAAATTGTTTTCCTCGGTTAAGTCTACGAAGGTGGATTTATTTTTTAATGATGCCGCACGGGTTATAAGCACTACCATTTCTTCTCGCGTTATTAATGCATTTGGCTCGAAAGCATTACCCTTCCCTTTTACGAGGTCATTAGAGAAGGCTATTTTTATTACATCATAATACCAGTCGCCTTTTTTTACATCGATAAATTCCATAGATTTTTCTTTTTCCTGAAGGCCAAGAAGTCTTACCAGCATAGCGGTGAATTCGGCCCTTGTTACATTTTTTTCCGGTGCAAAAAGCCCATCCCCTACTCCCTTCAATATCCCCCTTGATGCCATTTCTTCAATATAGGTTTTAGCCCAGTGATTTTCTATATCTTTAAAAGTTACTTTTATAAATTGTTGATCACTTCCCGGCAGCAAAACTGAACCGCTCCCTGATCCCCCCGATGATAAATTAACATCATTATATTTTTCATAAAGATTCTTTACTCCATCCGCATTTCCGGACCTGGCAAATTCTATAAGTTTCATTCTATCTTCTTTGGTCCAGCGCTTTAAGTTATCTATCTCATTATAAATATCGTTTAAGGAAATACCTTCCTCCGAAAGCTTTTCTTTGTAATTATCCCCGACGACGAAGGACAGAATCCCAGGTAAATCGGTTTTCAAATTTTCAAGCGATTGAGAGCTTAGAAAATAAGATTCTAATAGACTAAATGCCTCCTCTCTTATTTCAGGGTCTAACGAGTTAATTTTATCAAAAGCTTTGGTGAAAAATTTGTCGTTTAGTGTCATGCTGTAAAAATTTTTTTGAAACATCATTACAAATAATAGTATAATTATTGTTATTATTCTGATTTTATTAGAAACAAAAAAAGAATTCATTCTTCAACTCTCGCCTCCTTCAGGCTATTTAAAAATACGGAGAACCTTTTTAATAAACCCATTTTCTTTTGTTCTAAATCCTTTACCTCTATTTTTATCTCTTCATTTTGCTTTACTTTCAGGGGATTGTCCACCGTCAGGGTATTTAAAAGAGCCGGGGAAATGGCTTTTTCTAACTTTTTTATTCTCGGGGACCTCGCTCTCGGGGTATGGCAATCGGTACCAATAAACTGGGCATAGTTTAGGGCAATAATCCTTTCGGCGGTTTTTTTCACTTCGGAGCCGAATACACCAAGGAGGCTCAGAGAATTCACCTGAACAAGGGCTCCTATCTTCAAAAAATCCACTAATTTATTTATATTTTTTGCTATCTCTTTATTCCTTTCGGGATGGGCAATGATGGGGGTTATTTTCCTGAGCTTAACAGCCCATAGAATTTCGCTCGTGTACTTTGGTAAGCTCATCATGGGAAGTTCGATAAGGATATACTTTTTCTGGTTAAAAAGGGTGAGGATTTTTTCTTCATCCAATAATCGAGGGATATCGAGGGATAAAAATACTTCTTCTCCCGGATATAGGGTAAGATTTATTTCGTTTTGCAAAAAAATTTCGTTTAACTGGTTTACTCTTTCTATTATAGTTTCTTTATTTATCTCTTTATCTACGGGTATGAAATGGGGCGTAGCCACCATTTCGGTTATTCCTTCTTCTACGGCGATTTTCGCCATTTTTATAGAAGTTTCTATATCCGGTGATCCATCATCCAAACCATATAAAATATGTGAATGGAGATCTATCATCAATTTTCCTCCTTCTTGGCCCCCCAAGGTTTATTTTACCAAAAATTTGTCGAAATGTGAATATGATGGTAAAATAAAAAGTGTTTTATTTTTTTGTTTTTGAAGGGAGAGGATTTTTGGTGGAAGAAGAATTAAGTTTAAGAGAATTAATAGAAATTGTTTTAAAAAGTATATAATTTTTGTAGGAGCATATATTAAATTGGTTGCAATAAAAGTTACCCTCCGGTATTGGCCGATACCGAAGGGTAACGATGGTGTGGTTAAATGAATTTTTTTCCGATTCCCGGTTTTGATAGTGGTATAAAAAGGTTGGTGGATAAGGAATATCCATTGGTAAAAAGAAGAATAAAAAAGACCTTCGGTACAAAGCCGAAGGTCTTTTTATAAACTTTTTATTTTTATTCTATTGATTAGACACTTTCTTAATTATAAATCTGTACGTACTTGTGGTTTCTCCATCCGGTGCTACAACTGTAATTTCAATTACTTGCCCATCAGTAACTGTAATTGTATTTCTTGAACGATATCCAACTTCTTGGTCATTTATTTTTATAGATTTTACTTTTGTTGACATTGTTGTTGGAATAATTGTAATGGTATTTTTTTCCTCAGGCACTTCAATCGTATAATCAAAAGACCACGGATTGAACTTATTAGGTAATTCAGGTGGTACTGTTATGGTTTCCCCTGCCCATGTAAAAGATGCAGGAGTTTTTGCCCATTGAACAGTCTTTCCTACAAGTTTTCCACCTTCAATTTCTATATTGGAAAGTACTGAATATTTTGTATGTCCGCCGAAATTGTAATTAATTCCGCCTAATTCTGCCATTTCAGACATATAGGGTAATGTTTGAATATCCGTTGTGGAAGATAAATATTCCGTATTATCACCCATTTTTCCTGCAAGCCTTAATGCAATCCAATTAGTTTTATCCTTCCACATATCGCCAATCATTGTTGTCCTGGTATAAGCAGGATCATTACCACCTCTCAAAGTAGGTCTACATGCTGCTTCTCCATTATCTATTACTTGCTGCAAAGCTGCTTCGAATAATTTGAGATTAATTTCTTTTAATGGGGTTTCATCATGCCCGGTAAATAACCAGTTTATTTTCCCTCCATCCTTTTTATAATTGGAATACACTTGCTGCGTAAATGAAAGCAAAAGATCCACTCTTAATCCAGACACATTAACATTATCCGCAGATCCTGCCCTTGTGCATCCATAAATGTCTGATGCAAATATTAATCCGTTTTCTTTATCCTGAAGAATTATATTATCATTTGCATGGCCCGGCAAAGCATAGACGTGGAGTTTGAAATCTCCCATATCAATTACATCGCCTTCATCAATATTTTTAACCTTAGCTTGATCGGCAGGATCGGGTAAATACGATCTTAAACTACTCCAGCCTCGTTTATTGCAATATACTTCTATTCCTGCTTTAACAAAATTTGCTATTTGAGCAACATGATCTATATGCGAATGGCCTATCACTAAAATATAGGGTTTTGTGGCTATATTTGCATCTATATATTCTTTAAGATTTTTTATTGAAGCATTGGTCTGCAATGCATCAAACAATAGTCCTTTTTCGTTTCCTTCAATATACCAGGCCATTGGCCGCACCGACTCTGAATCATTATAAATTGAATATACTGCCGGACTTGTTTCGGTCTTTTCCAAAATAAGAGTGTGTCCAAAATTTGCATTCTCGGGCCTCGGGCGATATAAATGCCATACAAAGGTTTGTACTGGGCTCATAACCATTCCATCTTTTACTGCAACTGCTTTATACATAACATAAGTATGTTCATTTTGGGGATAATCTTCTTTAATATGTCCATCATCTTCAACTGTATAAATTTGATCAGGATTATTAATATCCGGCATTGGTGGTTCCACAAGTGAAGACAAATCTGTAGCAACAGATTTTGTGAAATAAATGGTTGCACCTGGTGTAGGACAATACAATTTTATATAGCGTCTTGGAGCTGTATAATAAGCTTTTGGCAATGCTTGCACGGGACTTACCATGGTGCTCGTTATAGCGTTAAATATCTCATCCACTTCTTCTCTCATTATAGGGGCATTTGGTTTAAATAATTTTTGAGTTCTTCCCTTCATGTATCCCAATCCTACTAACGTTTTAACACTTGATAATGCATCCTCGCTTATTTCATCAACATCCTCAAAATTTAATTCAATATCGGTTTCAGGAAGTTTAAATGCTTTAACAAATATTTTGGCAGCTTCCTGGCGAGAAATAGTGCTTTCCGGGTTGAAATTACCATTTTCATCCGGAGCAATAAGATTTTCTTCATAAGCACATTCAATTTCTTTTCCATACTTATCGGTAGTCTTTACATCATTAAATTGTTTCAACGGCGGATGCCAAATATCGTTGTATTCACTTGGATGCGGCCAATCAAAATAATCTGCTATTTTGGCAATAAACTCCGCTTTAGTAATTGGTTTAGTTTTTACTTCCTTTACATTGTTTTCAGATTCAATATATAACAATGTTTCTTCATCTTCTCTTATCCATTTCGAAAACCAATCTTCCCAAAGTTTCCACAAATCTGATACCACACAGTTGTGTGCTCGGCCTGCACTTTGCGTCCATACAAATAACGGAATTCCATTTTCATTAAACCAGGTAAAAGTCTTGTATCTATCACCGGGATATATCTGCGAATTAGGCTTGACTATATACATAATTGAATTATCTTTATTTTGAGGTAAGTTATTTTGATGAGTAATTTCGTAATTATCGATTGAACCTAAAACATTTCTGTTAATCCAATATTCCTGTGTGAATAAGCTATATCCAGCCTGTGCTGCCCCCATAGTTCCTAAGAAATCGCCTTCTTCTAACTGACCTACCTTCCATGGCCAATAATCATATTCTCCAAATACTAAATATACAGGCAAAATATCATTGGAAGCATCAGAAGGTATAGAATTTTGACCCATAATCGGTCCTGAAGTTCCACCAATTGCGGCAAATTTTTCTGGGATTTTCATTGCAAGTAATTGTATAAACATACATCCAAGGGATTGTCCAGTAGCATAAATTCTCTTTGGATCTGTATTGTATTTTTCATTTATTTCATCAATTAATGTTTCTACAAATTTTATATCATCGGGTTGAGTTTTACTTGCGGCTCCTCTGTTCCATCCACATACAACCGTACCTGTAGAACAGGGGACAACAACGATAAAACCGTATTTGTCGGCAACTTCCCACCAATGCGTGCAATCGAAAAATACATGATCGGGTTGTGTATTCCCTGCAAAAGCAATTACTACGGGTGCACCATTGGGCCATAAATCCTTTGAATTCTTTGGTACATATATTAAATATTCGCGTTTCCATGTTTGACCAAATTCATCCTTCATATATATATAATTTCTTTCTACTCCCATTTCTTCGTAATTTGGTCTATACCCGAGAACATTTCCATAGACAGAAGTATTATCATAACGAGTATACTTGCTTAGGAATTCATAAATATTATTTGTTATCGTTTTATTTTCATAAGATACTGCATTTTTAAGAACCATTACCTGGGAGACTACATCGCTAAATGAAGTGGCTATTGCATTAGAATTTTCTTTATCCTGAAAATATACGGTGCTTCCTAAAAAATTATTATCTGTTATTTCAGATTCTGCACAATCATTTACCTGCTTCCAATAAGAAATTACATCATTATCTATTTGTTCCCCAATTAACCATGTAGGAATAGGAACATCTTTTTTAGGAACATTTTCAAAAGTAGTTATTTCAGAACCATATTCTTCATTACCAGCTTCATTTAATTTCTGAGCATTGATTTTTGAATCTATATATACCTGGCTTATTACAAACAATGGATTGTGAGCAGCCCAGGTTTGTAAAATATCTCCCCCATCTCCATAACCTACAAAGTAGTGAACTCCAAATACTGAATACCAATTTCGATTAGATCCGGCCTGATTTAAAACATAATCTAAATAAGCTTTTTCGCTTTCGTAATCCCCCCACTGATTTTCTTTTGGCACAAGTATCATTAAACATACATTGTTTTTATCTGCTATATCCTTCCACCCACTATTAACTAAAAAAGAATCAATGTCGGTACCGCTTTCAAGAGCTAAAACTACAAAATATTCACGCATGCGAGCGTTCTGAGGAATATAAATTTTTACCGTACGATTAAGATTATTGTTTGTTATATATTGCTCATAATAACCCGTTACAGGAAGTTTGTTCCCTTTTTCGGGGTTAAAGGTGGGACTTGGAATTTCATTTAAATTTTTCGCACTAAGAGCAATCGCAGGAGTTGGAGCACTAATTACTGTTCCTTTATATTGTCCAGTCCCTGTGACAGACACTTTTATGAATTTCCCGACATCACTTTCTGTTGGAGTATAGGTATTACTATTAGCACCAGGTATGTCTACATAGACTCCATCAATTTTATCACTAATTTTCCATTGATATATTACAGTAGCACCAGATGGGGATATTGCTCCTGCTGTAAGTAGGGATCCCACTTTAGGTATACCGATTATACTCCCAATAGAATTTAATGAAATTTTGGATGAGGTACTCTCGCTTCCACCAGTTGTACCAGAAGTAGAAATTATTATAGCTTTTCCTTCACTGTTTGTCGGCGGTTGCGATACATTACTTTTAACAATAATTTCTTGGGGTTTATTACCATCGATTATTACCCCATTAGCATTGATCTCAGTTTTTGCAATAGTCCCATTGTTTTCAATTTTTATTTTAGAATTTATTACAAAATTATTTATTTTACCCAATGTTACAATAACAGCATTTTTTGCATTTTCATTAAAAATTAATGTAGATATTTCTGTATCTTCACTGACTTCCAAGCTTGAGTTTTCCGAATTAACTTCTAATTTTTCAATCTTACACTTTGTTAATGTTATATTCTTTCCATTAGAAATATTAATATTATTAAAATTACCTTCTAAAATCACGTTATTTTTTGTATCTTCTACAACCGTTGAATCTATTATAGCTCCTGCCGACGTTTTTATTCTTATTGCTCCTTCATCGGTTTTATCAATCAATAAATTCGATATTTTACTATTTCCTTCTATATGAATTGATTTGTCTCCTCCACCTCGTACGATAGTGTTACCTAAAACGATAGTATTGTTTAATACTACATTTCCATTGCCAACGCCCTCTGAAATAATCAAGTCTCCTTTTATTTCCATATCTCTAATTGTTACATCAGATGTATTAATTATTACCGTGCCTGAAACATTCCCACTATATTCCTTAGGTTCATTGCATAATTTTTTAATAGCATTATCTAAAATTGTAATCACTTCAGCTCTGGTGATATATTTTAAAGGATAAAATTTACCATTATAACCTTTGATATAATTTCTTTCTACCATAGCATTTACATAACCTATTGCCCATTCCGAAATGTCTGATGTATCTAAAAATTTTGTTTGTATGTTCTTTTCTTCTTTAAGACCTAATGCTCTACCCAGCATTACAACAGCTTCCTGACGAGTTATATAATCCTTGGGTCTTACTTTTATTCCATCACCTTTGATAACTCCTGCAGCATTTGCTTTCAAAATAGATTCTGTATAAAAATCTTGATTTAAATCTGCAAAATTATTTTTAGCTGTATTTTGATATTTCATAATGCGATTAATTATTACAGCCATTTCTCCCCTGGTAATTGGATCATTGGGTCTAAAAAATCCATTGAATCCCTGAATTATACCCAAACCACTCCATTTATTTATTGAATCTTTTGCCCAATGTTCTTTTGTATCAATAAAATCAGCAAAAACATTTTTATAAGAGAATATCTGAAGTAAAAATGTAATTAACAAAAACAATATAAGGTATCGATTTTTCGTTATTTTCATATATACCCCCCTTTTTCTTTTAATTTTTGTAAATATTGTGTAATTTTTTGTTATCATCCCCCCTTACAAATTTTTCATGTTTAAAAAATCCCTCCTTTAATTCAAATATTTTATTTTAATTTTTTTGATATATAAGTGATATATCAGCTTAATTCCTTCAATATTATTATAATTAAATTTTTAATTGTGTCAATAATAAAATATATTATATTTTTCGACTTTTTTCGACTTTTATTATTTGTGAAATATTAGCAATAATCGGGTAGGAGATTACTTTCTAATCAATGTTGGTAATTTGTTTTCTTTTAAAAATTCATCAATTTTGTCAAGATCATATCGTATTGTCCTCGGACTAACATTAAAATTTTTTGCTAATTCATCAATTTTTACCGGTTTTTCTGATAAAATAATCTTTGTAAGAATCTGTGCACACCTTTCATTCATAAAAATTCACTCCATCAATTTTAATTTTAGTTCGTTTAAATTATTATGAAAAGTTCAAATTTATTCAAAAAGATTGTGGCAAAATTAGATTATATTAAAAATTATATGTTAAAAATATTTACAGTAAAAAACGAGGAGGTATTAGAATGAAAAATTTTGTTTCTGTTGACTGGCTTTACGAAAATCTAAATAACGAGAATGTAAAGATTTTTGATGTTAGGAGCGACCTTTTCGACAGAGAATACGGGAGAAAGGCGTATGAAGATGGTCATATTAAAAATGCTGTTTTTGTCGATTTAGAGAGGTATTTATCCGGGCCCAAAGGAAAACACGGAGGAAGGCATCCTTTACCGGATTTGAAGGAATTTGAAGAATGGGTTAAGAGCTTAGGAATCGGTAAGGATACCATTGTTGTGGCTTATGATGAGCAAAAAATTGCGTCCGCAGCAAGGTTTTGCTTTATGCTCAGGCTCATAGGTCATGAAAAAAATTTTATCCTCGACGGCGGTATAAAAAGATGGATGGATAAAGGATATACTTTGGAAAAAGGAAGCGGTGAAAATGCACATAAGGATGTATCAGACTTTTCCACCGAATTTCATTTGGAATTGGTGGCGGATGTAAATGACGTAAGGGCGGCTATTGGAAGAGAAGATGCAGCTATAGTTGATTCCAGGATGCCTGATAGATATAAAGGATTAATTGAGCCCATCGATTTTAAAAAAGGCCATATTCCCAAGGCGGTAAATTACTACTGGAAGGAAAATTTGAAGGAAAACGGGGAATTAAAGGACTTAAAAGAGCTTGAAGAAAGGTTTAAAGAAATCAAGGGTAAAAAGGAAGTCATATTATACTGCGGTTCCGGAATAGATGCTACCTTTAACTTTTTCACCCTCGATGAGCTTGGGATAAAAGCAAGGGTATATATCGGAAGCTTCAGCGACTGGATTAGTTATGAGGAAAATGAGGTGATTGTAGAAAATTTTACTGAAAAGTGTTAAAAAATATTCTTGGAGGTTATATTATGAGCGAATTGGATATTATTATAGAGAAAATAAAAAGCAATAAGGATTTTTTAAAAAATCGTTTTGGCGTTAAATCAATCGGCATATTCGGTTCATACGTCAGAGGAGAGCAGAATAGCAAAAGCGATGTCGATATATTAATAGAAACAGAGAAACCCGTTAGTTTGTTCGATTTGGTTGAATTAGAAGATTTTCTTTCAGAGCTACTCGGTAAAAAGGTTGACCTTGTCTTGAGGGATGAGTTAAAACCAAGTATAGGCAAAAATATACTTAAAGAGGTCGCATATGTATGAAGCAAAGGGATTATTGGGATTACGTTTATGATATAAAAGATGCTATAAATGCAGTTCAGAATTTTGTTGAAGGGATGGATAAAACATCTTTTACCCATGACCTAAAAACAATTTATGCTGTTAGAAAAGCTTTAGAAATTATTGGTGAAGCTGCTAAAAACATTCCCCAATCTTTTAAAGACAAATACCCTGATATACCTTGGAGACAGATGTCGGGTATGCGTGATAAATTAGTCCATAAATATTTCGGTGTCAAAATAGATGTGTTATGGGAAACTGTGCAAAAAGATATCCCTTCGCTAAAATCTTTGTTTATTGATATGATTAAAAAGAAAATGAATTACGAGCTAATAAGGAATAATTGCCTCCGGCTTCCTTCAAATTCCACCTCTTGCGATGGACCCCCTTGCCTTCAGCTAACGGTTGGTGCTATCAACCCCTGTAATGGACTTTCACCATAAAGGTCGTGAGCATGCCGCGCGCACATCAAAAACCCCCGGCTTTACAGCCGAGGGTAAAAAACCTCTTTTATTAAATATGCTTTTCTTTTTCCACTTTACTTACCTTTAATGTAGGCGGTAATATTAGATACGATCCGAGCATCTCTTTAGTTATTGAAGCAACAATATAGCTACTTACTCCTCCTACAGGAGTTATCATTTCATTAATGTTATCTTCTATTTCTTTATCCGTTATCTCTTCGTTA
Organism: Thermovenabulum sp.; assembly: GCF_049723235.1. NCBI lineage: Bacteria > Bacillati > Bacillota > Clostridia > Thermosediminibacterales > Thermosediminibacteraceae > Thermovenabulum > Thermovenabulum sp. Next base: position 196,552 of record NZ_JBNARB010000002.1, read on the forward strand.
AGCTCAAATTCTATTATATACTCTAATTCTATCGAAAATAAAGCTTCCGGTTCTACAAAAAACTTCGTATTTACTTTTACGGAAAGCCTGTCTTTTGATTTTTCTAAAATTGAATATGATGCATCTTGATTTATACTTATTGTATTATCACTGGGTTCTTTATTTATTTTTATTGCATTAATTTTATTGAGGTAAAATCTTTTTCTTTTAATTTTATGAAAAATATCGCTTTTACTCATTAATCATCATCCTCTCCCTTAAAAATTAAAAGTTTCTGTCCCTTACTGAATCGAAGTCATTTAGGGCTAGCAAATCTATTCTTTTGTTATTTTTACCAATATTATTATATTTCTCCCATTGATCTTTTATTAATCTTTCAACTATATAAGGAGAAGCATCAATACTAATAGATACTTGACTTTTACCAAATTCATTACCTATTCCTAAAGAAATATATGTGGTAATTAATTGATTAATACTACATCCTTCTTTTTCGGCCTGTAAAGATAACATCTTGTGTAATGTTTTAGGGATTCTTAAAGTCAATTTCCCACTATATTCTTCTTTAATTTTATATCGTTGAGGAATAGGAATCTCTTTCCCATCTTCTTTAGCTATTTTTATTAAATTTTCTGCTACCTCTATCACATCGTTAATTGCTTCTTCTATTGTATTACCATCTCCTATACAGCCTAACTCTGGAATAGTAGCAATATAGCCACCACCTTCATCATCAGTAACTTTTTCAATCTCAATTTTATAATCAAGCACATTTATATTTTCTATCTCTTTCATGTAAAGTCAACCTCCTAATCGTTCTCTACCCTTTCTACAAAATCTGGATTCGCCAATTCAAATTTTTCTAAAGCTTTTTTTATATAACAACTCTTTATATGTGGTCTGTTATAAGGAATATTAACATAATCATCTATTCCTTTTAAATCCGGATGACTATAAATGAAATGACTTCCTCCTTTATTCCTTCTCTTAAAACCCCCAACATTTGTCAACAACGTATCAATTTCTTCAAAGCTCACATTTTTAGGATTATTCTTAATTTTTTTGTATAATTTTTCATAATGACCCATTATTATGTTTCCTCCATAATTTTCCCCTTTATTCATCCAAATAATTATGCCTATAAAACCATCTATTATATATTATGCCTATTGATACCATATATGATACCATTATTTTTTATTTCTGTAAACCCTTTTATTCAAATCAAAGATGTTATCCGTTTGTGATATTGTCAGGGTGAAATCCATCTGAGAAAATGTCAGTATGAGCAGGGAGATGATTGTTTTGTCACAGACGGAATTAAATAGACTTTATCTCTTGGAACAAGTTCTGGGAGGGATGATCACAAATAGGCAGGCGGCTTTCCTCCTCGGAATCAGCGAGCACAACGTATATAGGCTCAAAACTAAACTAAAAAAGCATGGACCTGCTTTCATGGCCCACGGTAACCGGAGCCGCAAACCAGATTATTCTATACCTGAAAATATACGACAGCAAGTAGTCCAGCTCGCTCAAACTAAATACAGGGGGTGTAATTTTACTTTCCTCAGCAAGCTGCTTCATGAAAATGAAGGTATCACTTTAAGCCCTTCTTCCGTATCTCAAATTCTCAAAGCCGTAGGTATTTCTAGCGGCCAACGTATGCCTCAAATGGGTCTTTTCCTCCAAATCGATGGCAGCGACGCTTCTACTCTGGATGAGGCTAATGCTGTGCTTAATGAGTTCACAAAAGAATATAACAGCAAGTTCGCAGTGCAGCCTATAACCCTATACCCGCTTTCCGCCCCATACCTTCTCATCTGCGCTTGGATCATATTTTCTGCTGGAAGGAATACAGTGTTTTGAATCCTGGTTATGTGATTCATTTTGAAGGCAAAGTCTACAAAGTGGTTAATCCTAAAGATGCTCCTTTTATACCGCTGCGTTCTGTTGTAGAAGTGCATAAATTCCCGGATGGAAGAATGTTTGTAGTTTGGAAAGGATACATTTACCCTTTGGAGTTCCTAAATGTCCCCAATCCTTGTGGCCAAAACTCTGAAAATGAACCTGTTGTTGGAACGGGCAAAAAGGCGGGCACTACGCCCGTTCGCAAGCCCACTCCGAATCATCCATGGCGTAAAACATGGTAAACTATTCAGCGTAATTATACCACTACTACCCTGACAAATTCACAGACGAGCTTTACCTGACATTTTCATTGACGCTTGACATTTAATATGCAAACTCGTCCGGCTTACATATGCCTTATATGCAGTTCCTGTTCGTCGGACCGGGATTTTGCTTCCGGCTTCCTTCAGATTCCACCTCGCGGTGGACACCCTTGCCTTCAGCTAACGGTTGGTGCTATCAACCCCCGTAATGGACTTTCACCATCAAGGTCGCGGGCATGCCGCGCGCACATAAAAAACTTCGGCCAAAGGCCGAAGTTTTTTTACGCTATTCCCAATCTTTTTTCCCGTCTTCATCCAGGTCTAAAGAATAATCCTTTACTTTTGAAATATCGTCTATTTCTTTTAATTTTACTACATTTTCTTTTGTCATGTCGTTTAAGAGCTTTTCCGATTTATATGTATAAAGGGCAAGCTCTTTTGTTGCGGTGAGTTTAACTACCGACGGGTCGTTTTTGGGGGCTTTGCTGTTTAATTCTTTTATTTTTTCGGGGATCTTGGCGCATTTTTCCAAAAGCGCTTTTGCCTTATCCTTATTGTCCTTCACTATATATATTTCCGCTACCTTTTCGTAGGCTTCCGAAAGGGCCTGCCACATCTCTATGTTGAACGGATTAAATTTGACCGCTTCTTCCAAGATATTTATACCTTCATCGAGTTTTCCCCTCTTTAAATAAGCTGCGCCCAGCATTAACTTGTACTTTGCATTATAGGGTTCTAAAGCTGCGGCTTTTTCTTTTAATTCCAGGGATTTTTCCAGCATCGTTTTATTATTTTGATTTTCCCCTATTACCTCGTATATCTGCGAAAGATCTGCGATGAAAGAAACGGTAAGGGGGTCGTATTTTTTTGCCTTTTCAAAGTATTCTATGGCTTTTGCCCCATCACCCTGTTCAAGGCTTCTTACTGCCGCCTGTCCGTAGTTGTAGCCCGTAAAAAGGGTAGAGGAAACAACAATTAATAAAAGCGCAATAACTGCAAAAACCGGCTTTTGCAGAGAAAATGCTTCCTGTTTTATCATGCCCGCTTCGTCCTTATGGGAGAGGTTTTTTGCTACAGCTAAAAGCACCCACAAGAGCATTGCCACGGCTCCAAGGGATAGGTTAAAGTCTACGGAGCTATGTCCCAGGAGGGCTACCGCCCCCGCAAAGGATGCCCATAAGTAGGATTTTTCTTGCAGTGAGAGGAAGTCGCTTTTTAAAACCTTTATAGTTTTAGCAGCAATTGTAATAAACATTGCTGCAAAGGATAAAAGACCGATAATTCCGGTTTCAACGGTGAGCTGCAGGGGGAAGCTGTGCACTTCCGTTGTGAAATACCTGTAAGATTGGAAGGCAAAGTAAGCGGATTTCCAGCCTCCACCGCCATATCCGAGTATTGGCCTTTGTTTTATCATTTTTATTGCATCGCGGTAATACGAAAGTCTTTGCTGTACACTGAGCTGATTAGGATCAATCTGTTTTATCCTTTCCTTAACCACATCGGGAAGTATTTCCCCACCGGTGAAATATACGGAAAGTCCGAATAAAACTAAAATAATTACGGCAAAGGCCACCGCTTTTTTGAAGTCTATATAAAGTCCCTTTTTTTCGATTAAGAAATATATAAGATATGATAGTGCCAAAGAAGCTATGAGCCCGGTAAAGTACCACAGCCAAACTTGAGCCCCCTTCCCTGAAGAGATGGCATTCCCGAGTCCTATGGAGGCTATCAGTGAAGCAATAAAGGATTCAGCGAAAAACAAAATCCCCTTTGATTTGTTTTCCTTAGAAAGCCCGAGGAGGAATACGAGGTAAAATAACGGGAATAAAAGCCACGCCGCCCGGGAAAGGGTAAAAATAAAGGTAATAAGGTAAGTATAGTTTAATGCCGAAAAGATTATGTTTTCCGTTAAACTTTTTGAAGCGGATTTAACGCCGAGCCCGATGAAAAAGGCTGCGGTCAGGTATGCCGCTAAGGTATTGGGGTATTGCAGGCTGGAGTTTATCCTCCCACCCACAAAAGCACCGTTGTAGTTTATGGTGCCAGCAGCAGCGCCGAGACCTATTATTGATACCCCCAGGGCTGAAATTAAAATCGTCCAGAGTAATCCCTTCACGTCCTTTTCGGATTTTAAAAGGTCTACCGTCAATGCGTAGGCAAAAAAGTAATTTAGATACCTTAAAAATTCGCCCACGGCAAAGCGCAGGTTAACGGAGACAAACATAGATAAAAGGTACGAAATTACTACGGCAAATGCCGCATAATCGGAAATCCCTTTAAAAAGCACGCTTTTTCTGCAATTAAACCCTCCCGATATTGCCCAGAGAAAAATAAGTATTCCCGTGAAAATATGGGTAGGTAAAAATTCCTTATCAAAGAACATCCCCCTGAAATAGGGCGGGTAAAATATTAGGATTAAAAGTCCGAAGTAAATTATCCTTTCAAAGGAAAATCCCGAATCATTGATTTTTTTCTGGGCTTTATTTTTGCTTTTCATTTCGCTTTTTTTATCATTTTTCTTATCCGGCTTTTGCAAGATAACTACCCCCGTTTTATAAAATACACCAAAATTAATTTTAGCAGGAAATTTTTTATTTTGAAATTCCCTTTTTCAGTTTTCTTTTACCATTTCTTCCAATATTATTTGCGCAAACCTTTCAAAGTCCTCCAAATTATTTTGTATAATATCATAAACCTTTTTTATATCTATATCCCAGTAAATATGTACAAGCCTATTCCTGAATTTAGCCATTTGCTGCAGGCTTTCGGAAAAATCATGAGGTAAAATTTTTTCTTCTTCAAGCACCCTGAATATATCGGCATAGTCTTTAGGATTCCTGTAACCCCTGCTGGCAATTATATGATTACCTATATTTTGGACGGTTTCTATAGCTACCTGCAAAAGCCTTTCAGCTGCTGCCCTTGTAATCGAATTTTCTTCAAATTCATCAAAAGGAATATTTTTTAAGCTGTTTAATTCTTTTAGGTACTTATTTAATAGGGATAGCTGCCTGAAAATTTTCTCTTTATTCAAACTATAAACCTCCCTTCTTTTATCCTTTTTTTCAAATAAAAATTATACTCATCATAAATATGTTTCACATCAAAATACTCCTCTAAAGCTCTTACCTGGAAATCGCACCTTGCTTCTTTATCCTTTTCGTAAATTAATTTATTTGATGAAATTACTTCGTATTTCAGATACGGAGGACAATTGTTGAGTATAACAAGGTCGAATTCATCCGTTTCAAGGGCATCGGAAATATCTCCTATAAGTTTGAGTTCCATATAGAAAATTTCTTTATCCGTTGCCTTTGTTTTTAAAAGCACTGCGATGTCAATGTCGCTTAAATCCGTGGTTTTACCTGTAGCATAGGAACCGTAAATGTACGCTGCTATTATTTCCGGATAGTTTTTGAAAACTTCGGGAAGCTTCTCCAAAGCTCTATTTAATATGTCCTTTGGAAGCTTTTTGCCGTATTTAATCATTTTTGTTCCTCCTCACGAAATCACGGCCTCCTGTTCGAGTCTTATACCCAGTTTCAGCATCTCTTTTATTACATCATGGAATTCTTTAAAATCCTGTTTTTCTAATAAGTTCCTCAATTTTTCTTCGTAAACCTTTTCCAAAGGCTCTCCTAAGTCTTTATACTTTATCAGGGTTTCTCTATCCATATATAAGGGAATTAAATCCGGTATTATTTCCTTTAATTTTAAAAAGATTTTAAACCCGCCCAGGTCTATGTCTCCCCAGTGGAATATTTTTACGGGTTTATTTTTTTCTTTAATAAACTCGTAAAGCTTTTCTAAAAAAAGCCTTTTTGATGGGCTGTAAAAGCCTCCAAGGTAGAGGATGAAATCTTCTCTTAAATCCGCATCCTTTAGAAGGTAATAAAAATTTGCCTTGTTTTCGACGGTAATTATTTTTTCGCAGGATAAATCGATTATTTGAAGTTCCTTGATAGACAGGCTGTTTAAGGATGCACCGAAGGGAAAAAGGGAAAAATCCAAAATATTACCCTTTAAGCTTACCTTCAACGAGCCGAAAAATAATATTTCTTCTATGGTCTTTACTATGCCTATTTTTTCAAAGGCTTCTTTCTCTTCCACATCCTCCTTTAAAAAAAACTCTTTTAATACGGCAAATACCTTTGCCCTCACCTTCTCAAATTCCTTGCTCCCTTTTAAATATCTTTTGCTGAAAACCCTCTCCAAAAGCTCTTCATCCCCTTTTTCGTCTATGCCCTTTAATGCTTTTAAGGTAAGTTCCATTAGGTCTTCTTCCTTTGGAAGGTATGCGGGGTAGTTTTTAGCCTTAATATTTTCTAATTCAAAATCTATAAAATCCGAAAGCCAATTTTCTTTAACATCTTTTTTTAAATTCAAAAGCTTTTCTGCCATCCTGTTTAAAATGGACTCTTTCGGCTCCCTTTTTGCAATTTCATAGGCTTTTTCTAAGTTTTGCGTATTTAAAAACACTTTTTCTACTATATTCCCTTCTTCGAATTTTGCCCATTTGATTTCAATGACTCCTTCACCTTCTAATTCCTTTAATGCATAATGTATATTCTCCTTTGCTTCCACATTTTCCAGGTCGTAATGGGGAAATTCTTTCTTTGTAAAGTCTATCTTTATCCTTCTTTCTACTTTAGATTTGCCGGAAAATATTTTGCTTTTTTCGTATTTTTCAAGGAGTTTGTTTAACAGGGCTTTTTTATAATCCAACGCTTACCTCAGCCTCCTCCAGAACCTCCCTCGGGTCGAAGGCGCGCACGATAATCCTGTTTTTGCTCCTTATGACGCAAAGGTTCCTGTCCACCAGAGTGGCTATGTCCTGGATTTTTTCCGTAGGTGCGGATATAATCGCCTGAAAACCCATGTTCCTCAGAAGTTTTATGCTTTCCTGCACCCTCTGGTGGTCCATTTTGCTGAAGGCTTCATCGAAGATTATGAGCCTCAAGGTATTGTTTTCCCTGTACATATTCCCCATCCTGTATATCCTGCCGAAGGATGCAAGAATGGAGATGTAAAAGGGGGTCTGGGTCTCGCCTCCCGATTTTTTAAGGAGGGTCCTGGAAAGCCTCGATTCCCTTCCCTGTTCATCGGTGACTACGAGGTCAAAGTTAAGATACGTCCTGTAGTCGGTGAATTTTTGAATGTTTTCCTCAAGCCTTACCCTCTCGTCGACGGAAAGGTTTTGTTCACCCACGTAGACTATCTGGTTGAAAAGCTCTTCTAAAGCGTCCCGGTGCTTGTTTTGAAATTCTATGGAAAATATGGTGTATCCCTCAAGCAGCATCCCGTCCATTATCATGTCGTAAAATTTTCTGTAAGCGGGATTGGGCTTTACCTCGAATTTGTATCTATCCTTTCCGAAGGAAAACTGCTTTAAGGCGGTATTTAGTTCCTCTATCTGAGCGTAAACGGTATCGATGTTTTGCTTTAGCTTGCTTATAAAGTCGTCCTGAAACTGCATCCTCGCCTTTTCCTTGGCATCCTTTATTTTTTCTTCGTATAAAGGAAGTTCGGTATTCAAAAGCCTTTCCAGTTCCTTTTTGTATTCGCCGTTATCAAAAGACGAGATATCATAGGGCATTTTGTACTCCCTGTTGTAGTCCGACCTTTTGTTCAAAAGCTCGCTCCACCTTTTTTCCTTCTGGCTCCTCGTCCTTGCCACCTGGCTTAAAAAGGCGCTTATAATGTTTTCTGGAAGTTTCCTGTTTTCAAGCTCCCTTAAAAATCTTGGCTCACCCGTTTCCTTTACAAATTCGGGTTCAAAGGAAAGTTCTATCTCCTTTTGTTTTTCATTAAGCTCCATTTCGACTTCCCTTAACCTGTAGCTATCAACCTGAATTTCTGAATTGATTTTGTTTATTTCGCCGGTAATTTTTTCCCTTTCCCTTTTTATATTTTCCATTTCCCTTTCCGTTTTTTGTATTTTTTCATCTATTTCTAAAATTTTTGAAAGGTCAAGGTTAGAAAGCTCCCTTCTTACACTTTCCAGAGCCTCTTTTAAGGATATATAATCTTGCTTTTCCTTTTTTGCGCCTTTTGCATTCTCTATAAAAATCTCCGTTATGGGCTCTATATTTTTTATTTTGCTTAAGGTTTCGTATTTTTCCTTTATTTTATTCAAAAGCCCTTCCTTTTCATCTTTTTCGGCCAATTTTACCTCTAATAGTTTTTCTAAGGACTTTTTACCTATATAGGGAGTCTTGTACCTTTCGGGACTGAGCTGCCTTGCAACGTAATTTTGATACAGCATGCAATCGGGAGTAATGGCAGTAGCGTAATTCCTTAATTCTTCCACCCTTTCGCATTTTACTACCCTGCCCAGGATGTAGTCCACAAAAAGGCGGGCGTATCTATTCTCGGTCACCACTTCAAAGGCTAGGCTATTTTTTTCTACCTTGATGTTTTGCCTTTCCAGTTTTCCCGTATCCACAAGCCCTATGTCGTAAAAACCTTTTTTAAACTTTTGTTCATCGTAAATTTTTAAGGCATCGACAAAATACCTCGGCTCCGCAATAAGGTAAAACTTCTGGGTGTGAAGGTATGCCTCAACTGCATTGTGCCATTTTTTATCCTTTACCTCTATAAGGTCTGCCAGTATTTCAACTTTGACATCCCTTCTATATTTATTTTTTAAAGCCGTCTCTATTTCACTTTTTAGTTCTAAAAGCTTTTTGTCATAGGGCTTTATTCCCTTTTTCAGGTTTTCAATTTCACTTCTTAGTTCTAAAAGAAGGGCTTCCAAAGCCGATTTTTCCTGTTCTAAAGAAAAGTATAGTTTTTCAATCTTATTTTTAAATCCAAAAGTGAGCTCTTTTAAAAGGGACAAATCTTCTTCCTTTATATTTTCAACATTTTCAAAGGAAAGGGCTTTTAGTTCCTGTATACCTTTTTTTATATTTAAGGCTAAATTTTCGCCAAACTCTTCTTCTGCAAAGGTAGAGAAATCTTCAACGGTCTTTTCCCAATTTTTTAAAAGCCTTGAAAGGAATTCCAAAAAGCTTGATATGCTTGCCTTTTTGCCATTGATATTTTCTAATAAGCTTTTTTCTTCCCTTTCAAGCATGTCCTTTTTCTGGTAGGCCTGTAAGCTGTATTTTTCCTTTATAAGTGATTCCCTCTGCCCTTCGAGGGTTTTTAATTTTTCCTCAAGGGAAAGCTTGTATTGTTCTTTTTCTTTTATTGTATTCTCTTTTTCCTTTATCGCCTTCAGCAAATCCTGCTTTTCGTTCTTCTTCTTTTCCACTTCAGCTCTTTTTATGAGGTATTCCTGCTCTTTTAACCTTTTTTCTTCGTTTAAAAAGCTTTCAAAAAGCTCTTCTATTTCCTTTAAGGCTTGGACCCTTTTTTTGACCTGCTCGGCCTGGTACTCCAGCTCTTTGTAATACCTCAGGTTTTCCTGCATGCTGGAAATATCTATCTTATTTTGCACATCGCAGACGTACTCGCTTATGAAATTTTCTATATCGATAATGGGAGAAAAGGGGACGGATTTTCTAAAAACCCTGTAAAATTTTTCGTTCAAACTCCCCATTTTTGTTATAAAGTGAAGCTGGTACTCCCGATTGGAATCGAAGATTTTATACCTTTCTTTGTATTTAGAGCTTAAGTATGTCCTTAAATTCCTTATATTTAAAGGAAAACCTCCCATTACGAATTGATTTTCGGGTAATGCAGAGTCCAAATAAAAAAACTTATGGTTAATTTCCCCATCCTCGTAAGCGTCAAATACAACTCCGTAAGAAAAGCTTGTTTTTTTCACCGTATCGTAAAATTCTCCCGCAATGTAGCTTGTAAAATTGCCGCTTCTTAAAACTACAAAGCCGCCTTCCCCGTCGTCAGCAATTTCTCCCCTTAAGTAGCTTTTCAGGGTCCTTTTGGATTTATCGTTGGCAGCTTTGTTGAAAAAGTCTCCTTTTGTATCACCGAGTATGAGCACCTGTAAGGCATCTATTATTGTGGATTTTCCGGCACCGTTTTTCCCGGTGAGGAAATTTATCATTTCAAATTCGATTACTTCATGGTAAATGTAATGCCAGTTGATAAGCAAAAGTTTTTTTAAAAGCTTCAATTTATCTCCCCCTGCGGTTTAAAATCTATCTCAAAATCTTCGAATATGCCCATTTTAACTTTGCTCGAAAAGGTAACTAGCCATCCTAAAGACATTTTTTATTCCTCCTCCGTAAGGTCGTTTTCTTCATCGGAAAAATCCTCACCCAGCATATTGTAAATTGAGTTTATCTTTTCATTGGTAATAATAAACAAAATGGTGGGGTATATAATTATCTTGCTCTCGTAGTCGTCCGCTGCATTATCCATTTTTTCTATTATCTGATAATTTTTGAAAAAATTCAACGCATCCTTTAAGTCCCTTTCCGCCGGTTTTTTATCTATGACACCTATGTTTAAAAGTTTTTTTACCACATCCCCCTTGGTCACTATTACCTCTTTCCTTAAGGACAGCTTTTCCCTTTCTTCTTCGTACAACAGCCTTAGTGCAAAGAGCGCTAAGGTGTCGAATTTCTTCAATCTCGCCCGGTTGAGTTCAAACCTGTTGTAAAGGGATATTACCCCGTAGTTGTTGTCCTTTTGCAGTTCCCATCCGGCGATGGAAAGATAGTTTGTAAAAATCTCGAAGTGGCGCTCGATAAATCTGTAGTCCGGGTTTATCCTGAGGCTCATTAATTTTGTATCGAATTTTTCCCTTAATATAAAATTGTGAGAAAGCAGGAAGTTTACGAGCCTTGTAAACTCCCTTTTATCGGCATCGCTTAAATTTTCGTATTCTTCATACCACATCTTTACACCTTCTTTTTTATCCTCATTTGCGGGATTTTATATCCGTTTATGAAAACACTTCCTTCTTCGAACACCACATCGTAAAAGGAGCCCTTTTCGTCGTGCATAAATACCCCGAGGATGAGCATTATGAATTCTTCATCGTTTTCAATTATTATATCCTTTGATTGAATTTCGCTTTTCCCTTTTAAAAGCTCTTTAAAAAATTTATAAATCTTCTGGCGGGTGAAACTGTTTTTTAGCCTCTCCTTTAAAAAGTCCATTTCCCTTTCAAAATCGCTCGCATCATCGCCGATTTCGGGGATTTTAATAAATTTATCGTCGGGTATTTTCCTTTCAGGCTTTTTAATGTAAAGGGAATTTTCGTCGACGTAATTTTGTAAAAATATGTTGATATTTTTATTCACTGCTTCGTATATGTTTTCCCTTTCGGGCAGGGCTTTTAATATCTCAACAATTTTCCCCTTAATGCTCAAATCCGCATTTAAGAGGTACTGCATCCTTTCCACCGAAGCCCTGGTGTAGGAAGCCCTTTTCTTGTCTATTTCGTAAAGCAAAAGGTCGATTTTATAGTAAATTTCCAAAATATCGTTTATCATTCCCGTTATTTTTGAAATAGCCTCTCCTTCGTCTTTGTATATCCTTCTTTTCAACGATGATCTTACAAGGAGGTCCATCATCTCCCTGTCGGTGAGCCACGAGTTCAATATATTAATTATGGGGGTTTTATACCGGGGAATGGAGTCGAAGGTCTTTAAAGGGTGGTATATCCTGTCATCTACCAATTCTTTAAACTCGTCGAAGTGCTCTTTTAGAATCTCTCTTACCTCTTCCTTTTCATACAGCATCTGATGGTATTTCCTCAGGTTGTTTAAAAGGCTTTTCAGTTCATCTATAAGCTCTCTTGTCTTTTTGTGGGCTTCCAAAAGGGCAAAAATGGCATCTTCGCTTCTTTCCACATCCTGATTTTTCAAATTGTTGTATGCCGAGTGGACAAAGGAATTGTAGTCCTTTACCTCCTGATTTTGAAGTTCGTAAAGGGTGTTCAATATTTTTATGGAGTAGTCGTGAAGGTACACCAATTCTTCAAAAAAATTTTCCGCGTAATCCCGGTAAATCCACCCGGTTTTTTCAAGCTTCCTTAATATAAAATGGGCAATGGAGGAAAGATTGTTTTCCTCGGGAAGTTCTTCTTCCTCACCTTCGGGTGAAAAGTTGGAAACCTCGAGAAAGCTCTTTAACCTTTCCACAATGTCGTCCTTTCTTAACAGCACTTCCTCCCTGTAAGCCTTAAAGATTATAAAAAGGCATTCTACATAAATATGTTTATTTTTCGATGAAAGCACTGAAAATAGGTTTTCGGGTATTTTATCGAAAAAGGCCATGATTTCTCCTCTTTTTGTTTTTTTCTTTAATTATATCAAAATTTTTTATGCCAATTTGGATTAATTCAGTTTCTATCATAATTTTGCATCCTTTTTTATTACGCAAGAAAAGGTATAAGGTATAATGAATAATAATATGGAAATAATTTTAATGATATGCTATAATTTTTGTAACTTTAGAGTTAGTAACTTTAGAGTTAGTAACTTTAAATATACTAATATTTTGAGGTGATTCTTTTATGTTTATTGGTAGAGAGCAGGAACTCAGCGTATTAAATAAGCTTTATAATGAAAATAAATTTCATTTTATTGTTATGTATGGAAGAAGACGAGTTGGAAAAACTACATTGCTTACAGAATTTTGTAAAGATAAACCTTCTATTTTTTATGTAGCAGAGGAACATAACGATAAGATAGCTCTTGAGTCATTTTCGAATAAAATACTCTCCTTTTTTGGGCTAAGTGGATTTGTTAGTCGGTTTGAATCCTGGGAAAAAGCATTTCTTTTTATAGCCGAACAAGCAAAAGATAGGCGTATAGTACTTGTTATAGATGAGTTTCCCTACATTGTAAATGCAAATAAAACCATACCGTCTTTATTACAAAATCTTATTGACCATCATCTAAAAAATACTAAACTATTTTTTATCATATGTGGTTCTTCCGTTAGCTTCATCGAAAAAGAAGTTCTAAGTTATAAAAGCCCCCTTTACGGCCGCAGAACAGCTCAAATGTCAGTGGAACCTTTTAATTTTTATGAAAGCAGAAAATTTTTCCCAAATTACAATTTTGAAGATCAAGTTACTGTTTACGGAATACTGGGCGGTATCCCTCAATATTTGAACAACTTTGATGATGCAAAAGGAATATATGAAAATATTAAAGAAAAAATTTTAGATAAAATATCCTACCTATATGATGAACCAAAGTATCTTCTAAAACAGGAACTAAGGGAACCGGTGATGTACAATTCAATAATAGAAGCCATTGCCAACGGCAGCAGCAAATTAAACGAAATAGCCACAAAGGTAGGAATGGATACGGATAAATGCTCCAAGTATATTTCGACACTAATCGATTTAAAGATAATAGAAAAATTAACCCCTGTCGAAATTAAAGAAAAAATCAGAAAAAGCATTTATAAAATTAAGGATAACTTTTTTAGATTCTGGTACAGATTTGTATTTCCAAATAAGGACCTTATCGAAATGGGGCTTTTGGATGAAGTTATTGAAAATAAAATAAAGCCCTATATCAATGAATACTTGGGCGGGGTTTATGAAGAAATTTGCATGGACTACCTTAAGTTATTAAATAAAAATAGAAAACTGCCCTTCGTATTTGAAAAAATAGGCAAATGGTGGGGGAATAATCCTTACAAAAGGCGAGAAGAGGAGATAGATATAGTAGCTTTTGACAAAGAAAACATTATTTTTTGTGAATGCAAATGGAAAAATTCAAAAATGGATAAGGACACCTTAGATAGCTTAATTGAAAAAAGCATGTTATTTGATTACAGCAAAAAATTTTACTTTTTATTTTCAAAAAGCGGATTTTCTGAAGAATTAATAAAATACGCAGGTGATTTTAAAAATGTTTTTTTAATAGAAAAGGATGAAATTATTAAAGAATAGTCTTATAATTTATATTTTTGTTTAATTTGTGAAGGATTATACCGATTTTTGTCGAATAAAATATTAACTTAAATAAAATTTATGTTATAGAAAGGAGTGTTCATATGTTAGTCGGAAAAAAAGCTCCAAACTTTACTGGAAAGGCTTTCTATAAAGGTAAAATCACAAACATAACCCTAGAAGACTATAAAGGAAAATGGGTGGTTCTGTGCTTTTATCCCGGAGACTTTACCTTTGTTTGACCGACAGAACTTTCACACATAGCTGTAAGCTATGATGAACTTCAAAAACTAAATGTGGAAGTGATATCAGTAAGCGTAGACAGCGTATTTTCTCACAAAATATGGAATGAAATTGAACTTTCAAAAATGGTTGAAGGCGGAATTCCTTATCCCATGGTATCAGACCAAAATGGAAGTATTGGAAAGCTGTATGATGTATATGACGAAAACTCAGGAACACATGTTAGAGGAAGATTTTTGATAGATCCAGAAGGCACTATAGTTGCAATGGAAGTGCTAACCCCACCTGTAGGAAGAAATCCAAAAGAGCTATTACGCCAGATAAAAGCATATCAGCACCATCAAAAAACAGGAGAAGTAATGCCTTCAGGATGGCAGGAAGGGGATAAAACCCTGAAACCATCTACTGCTCTAGCAGGTAACGTATGGAAAGAATGGCAACCGAAAAAATAGAAATCCAGTATAAATTTAAAAGCGGGACAAATAATCCCGCTTTTTTTATCTACTCCACCTTGAACTTATTTACCGATTCCGTCATTTCCCGGGCAATGTCGGTAAGACTCTGTGCCGTGGCAGCTATTTCTTCCGTGCTGGCGCTCAACTCTTGTGCCGAGGCGGAGACCTCCTCTGCTGAAGCGGATATTTCTTCAACCACCGAAGTGATGCTTTCGGCTTTTGACAGCACCGTATCCTTGGATTTTACGGTTTCATCTAAGGCTGTATAAGTATCTTTTATAAGAGGTGCGATATTGCTAATAGAGTTCAGTATATTATCAAAGGATGTTAAAGTATCCTTTACTGCAGATACCTGGGAATTCAGCATATCGTACACCCGATCGGAAGTGCTGGATACTTCTTCTGTTTCTTTTCCTATATCGTTTATTAATTTTTTAATTCTCACCGATGAGGATTTGGTTTCTTCTGCCAGCTTCCTTATTTCCGAAGCTACTACTGCAAAACCTTTCCCTACTTCTCCCGCCCTTGCAGCCTCGATAGCCGCATTTAACGCCAGTAAATTTGTCTGTTCCGCAATTCCGTTAATAATTTCGTTTATTTCCCCCACCTGGGATACCGAAGAAATCAGATTTTTTACCCTTGATGTCACTTCTTCGAAAGCCTTTCTGATATTTTCTATGCTTCGGATCAATCCATCCAGTACATTCTTCCCTTCATCTGTTATTTCCTGAGCTTTTTCCGAACTTTCTTTTACTGCCTTCAATTTCCTGTACACATTATCAATGTTATCGGTAATGTTTTTTATTAACGCCACAATTTCCTGACTGTCCGAAGCCTGGTTTGAGGTGCCTACCGATACTTCCTGGATGGTTTTTGCCACTTCTGCCGAAGAAGCTGCGATCTCTTCTGCTGCGGCACTTAAAGATTCGGAGCTGTTAAGCAGCCGGGATGCGTTTTCCTTTATATTTTTTACAACACTGCAGACATTTTCTCTCAATATTTCCACTGCATGGGAAAGTTCTCCAATTTCATCTTTATACCTTAAAAATCTTTCCTGTAGTTTTTTAGAATAATCTCCGCCGGATAACTCTTTTATATACTGCACAATTTCAATAATTGGATTTGAAATGCTCCGGCTTACAAAATATGTAATCAGGGCGGCTAATATCAAAAATATCGCGGAAATAAAAAGGAGGGTTTTCCTTAGAATTCCTACGGAACCAAGAATTTCAGATTCGAGGACATTTACCCCAATTATCCAGCCCGTGTCGGGCATATAGCAATATCCCAGGTATTTTTTCTGGCCTTCGAAGGTGTATTTGCCAAATCCCATGGATTTTTCGGAAACTGCTTTTTGAATAATACCTGCCAATTCGGCGTATTCAGGCTTTGTTTTAGCCATTTCAATGTAGTTTTCCCTGTTTTGCACCCTCTGAAAATCCTTATGAGCTATTATTGTCCCATCCCCGGAAAATATCATTCCGTATCCTGTTTCTCCGTATTTTACATCGGAAATAATGTCCGAAAGTTTTTTGGCATCTACCGTTCCTATTACCGCTCCGGCTATCTTGCCCGATAAATCCTTCAGCGGAACGGCATAAACCACAACAATCGAACCGTCATCCCTGCTAATTAAAGGCTCGGTGACCACCCTTTGCCCCGAGAGGGCTTTTTTAAAATAGTCTCTGTCGGAAACGTTTATTACTTTTCCATTATTTAAATATAAATCTCCATTTTCTAAAGTTACCCCTACTGTTTTAAAATCTGTATCTCCTATTTTTCTTTTAATTATTTCAACCTTTTCCGTCATTGATATTCCAGTATCCCTAACTTTTTCATCCGTAGAAACAGTCGTTAGCAATGTCAACCGGTGCTCTATCCTCTGGGCTATCGTTTTTGATACTTCATATGAAATATTGACCAGGGCTTTTTCTACTTCTCCGGTAAGGGATTTCATGGCAAAATAATAACCAGTGAATGAAAGGGCTGCCATTCCGACAAGGATGATAAGCGTGAAAAGCAAAATCATCTTTGTTTTTATGCTTTTCATAAATATCCCCCTTTATGTCGAAATCTGTAGTTTATTTTACCAAATAATATTTTTTATGTAAAATTTTACTTATGAAAGCACTCTTTCAAATATATGAAAAAATTATTATTTATAAAAGAGCAACTTCAAATTTTAAAATTTTAAATGTTTGTTAATAATTGAATTACAAACATTTGTTCTGTCTCGAACTTCGACCGGGATTCCCCCGGCTTTTTCTTTTTCCTTTTAATCCCCTTATAATTAGAATTGTCGCGCGGCAATAAAAAATACTGGAGGTGAATGGCATGGTAAACGTTACCCCTATCAATGCGGTCCTGGAAATCCACGTGGAAACCGGACTTGATGAACTGGGAAAGCCCGTGGTAAAAGCAAGGTCTTTCAGAAACTTAAAGACCGATGCACAGGATCAGGATGTAATGGATGTGGCCAAGGCTTTAGCGGGGCTTCAGGCTTACTCCCTTAAAGCCGTAAGAAAAACGGTGGAAGTCGAACTTACAGAAAGCAATTAACGGTAATCCAAACTTTAAAAAATGATGGAGGTGAAAAATATGACCAGCAACTTAGAGCTTTCCTTTCAAAATGCCGCCGGTAAAACCGTAAGGTTTACCGTACCCGATCCCAAACAGGACCTTACTCCCGAAAACGTGCAAAGCGCTATGAACTTAATTCTCTTAAAAAACGTATTTTCCTCGACGGGAGGCGACCTGGTAAAAGCCTTAGGAGCGAGGATTGTTGTAAGGGATGTCATCGAAGTTATACCAACGGCATAAAAAAGCGGGGTTACCCCCCGCTTTTTAAAATCCTTTTAATTTATTTAACAAAATGAATGAAATTTTCATAGTCTTATAGAAAGGAAGGGTTTTTATGGAAGGACTGGTGGCTCAGGTAGCCAATGTAGGCTTTCCCATAGTTGTCTCAATCTACCTTCTCGTAAGGATCGAGTCAAAAATGGAGAGCCTTACATCGAGCATTTTCGAGCTGGCCAAAGTTATAGAGGGAATAAAAGAACAAAAAAATTAGCAGGAGGGAATTACATGGATAGGCTTTACCCACGCTTTATCGTTTTGCACCATACTGCCGGGTCTGACATGTCGGCACTGGAAATTAACAGAATCCACGCAAAAAGAGGTTTCGGTGTGAAAATTACTTCTCCGGATTACCTGGTCAAGGAATATATTGAAAAAGGCTATACAGCAACTTCCGACGGAGGGGTAATAATCAGCATTGGATATCATTACCTCATCAGGGCGGATGGCAAAGTAGAGCCGGGAAGACCGGATTTCGCTCCGGGAGCTCACTGCAGTGCCGGTGATATGAATGTTAGGTCCATCGGGATTGCGCTTACAGGAAATTTCTCCTCAAAGGATAATCCTGACGGCAAAAAAGGACACATGAAGCCCACCGATGCCCAGATAAAGGCCTTAAAAGAGCTCCTGATATACTTGATGGATGTTTATAAAATACCGAAAACCGGAATATTGCGACATAAGGATGTGGTTGGTGCGGCTACCGAATGTCCGGGTGATCGGTTTGACTTTAATATTTTTTCCCTTGCTTAATTTTTAATTTCTATTATATAATTATAATAGAACATGTGTTTGGTAATTTGTATAAAGGGGGACTATTGGTGGCAAAAGAAAACTTCGAAGCTTTAATAAATGAGGGCATAGCCGCTCTTATTCCCGTATATGAAAAGGACCTGGGGAATACCAGTATAGTTATTTTAAAAAACGGAAAGGAAATACGGGAAAACAGAACGGTAAAAGCCCTGATTTCCCGTATGGCAAGGCATTTTGGAAAGGATTTGACCTTAATTAGAAAGGAATACGGAAGGGTTATCCACAGAAGAAACGGGGTCCCCCTCCCTTTATCCTCTTCTTACATAATGATCCCGGTAAAATTCAGGGAAAAGCCCTTTTCGTTAAACGACGGCACCTTAGGCTATATTTCCTTTTATGAAATAGAAAAGGTTAAAGAAAAGGATAAGAAAAGGTCGTTAATCCTTTTCCGCTGCGGTAAGGAGGTAGAAGTATATTTATCCCTTTCCACGGTAAATTCTTACCTGAAGGATGCAAGACTTATCTCAAAAATTAATGAGGATAAAGAAAACAAGGAAAATAAATTAAAGGTAATAGAACTCCTTTCCGAACTATTTTCTAAGTCCGGCTAATTCCACAATTTTTTCCGCAATTTTGTAATTTGGGAGGACAAATTCCGCTCCTCCCTTTTCTATTGCAACTCTCGGCATGCCAAATATAACCGCCGTTTCTTCCGATTCCGCTATTGTCCTTCCTCCGGCTTCCCTTATTTTAACCATTGCTTCTGCTCCATCAGAACCCATGCCCGTCATCAAAACTCCTATGGTATCTTCCCTGAATATTTGCAGTATTGAATTCATGGCCACATCTGCGGAAGGCATAAATCGGTGTTTGGGATAATCGGTAAGGTTTATCCTTGCATCGCGTTTGTCTCCTTCTAATAAAAGGTTGTATCCTCCCTTCCCTACATAGCAGACACCCGGTTCCACCCTCATGCCGTCTTCGGCTTCCACCACTTTTATCTTTGAGTTTTCGTCAAGCCTTTTGGCATACTGCAGGGTAAATGCGGGGGGCATGTGCTGTATCAAAAATATTGCAGCATTTATTTCCGAAGGAATATAAGGTAAAACTTCCATTATATTTTTCGGACCTCCCGTGGATATTCCTATGACTACTGCTTTTAGCGAATTAGAAGCAGAGGTATTATATTTTATATCCGAAAAATCTCTCTTTTCGCGAATTGTCGTGGAAAGCTCCCGAGATCCACTTTTTGCCGCAGCTTTTACTTTTTCAATTATTTCTTCGGAAAGGTCCTTTAAATTTATCGATATACTGCCTCCAGGTTTTGGTATAAAATCAAAAGCACCGGATTCCAATGCTTTAAGAGTTATCTCTGCCCCTTCCCTGGTTATAGAGGAAAGCATTATTACCCTGCCGAGGTTCTCCTCTTTAATAATTTTCAGGGCTTCTAATCCATCCATTTCGGGCATGTTAACATCCATCGTTATAACATCGGGCTTTAATTTCCTTGCTTTTTCAACCGCATCCCGGCCGTTTCTTGCAGTCTCTATCACTTTTATTTCCGGATCGCTTTCGAGAATATCCTTTATCATAAGCCGCATCAGTGCAGAATCATCGGCTACGAGTACTTTTATCAAATTTCTCACCTCTTTTCTTGCCATATTACCTTATATTTATTATATATAATTTTAGATTTAGATTATATAAAAAAATACCCTTCCTTGTTGCGAAGAAGGGTACTAATTGCTTTCAAAGTATTTTTTTATCCTCCTTTGAAGAGCAAAACGGCTAATTCCCAGGAGTTTTGCCGCTTTTGATATATTCCCTCCGGTTTTTTCAAGGGCTAATTTAATATGGTATTTTTCCATCTCTTCCAGGGGCATTATGTTTAATTCTCCGGAATCATTAAGAACCTTAATTTCAAAATTATCCCTTACTTCCAAAGGCAATTCTTTTTCGGTTATATATTCCCCTTTTGTTAGTATTACAGCCCTTTCAATAATGTTTCTCAATTCCCTGACGTTCCCCGGCCAGTGATAATTTAAAAGGATTTCCTTTGCCCTTTCGGTAAAACCTTTTATATTTTTATTGAACTGGGCATTAAAGATTTTTAAAAAGTGCTCCGAAATGGGCAAAATATCTTCCTTTCTTTCCCTCAAAGGCGGTATCTTAAAATATGCTACACAGAGCCTGTAATATAAATCCCTTCGGAAATTTCCCCTGTCAATTTCCTCTTTCAAGTTTCTGTTTGTGGCGGAAACAACCCTTACATCTACGGGAATATTACTTAACCCTCCTACCCTTCTCAAGGCTTTTTCCTCAAGAAAGCGCAAAAGTTTAGCCTGAAGTTCCATGGGAAGCTCCCCAATTTCATCGAGAAACAATGTACCACCATTTGCCAGCTCAATTAAACCCTTTTTTCTCTCCGAGGCCCCGGTAAAAGCGTTTTTCTCATATCCAAAAAGCTCACTCTCAAAAAGATTTGCCGGAATGGCACTGCAGTTAATAGGGATGAAGGGTTTTGTCTTTCTTTCGCTGTTTTCATGTATGATTTTTGCCATTACCTCTTTGCCGGTACCCGTCTCTCCCTCAATTAAAACCGGACAATCAGTGCTGGAGATATTTTCAATTTGAGAAAAAAGGTTTAAAAGCTCCTTATTTTTTGTAATAAATATACTTTTTTCCTGCAAAGATTTTAAAAGGCTGTTTTCTTCCAGCAGAGCTCTTTCTTTCAGGGCTTTTTTTATTGAAATTTTTAGCTCATCTAAGTCAAAGGGTTTTGTAATGAAGTCGTAGGCACCTTTTTTCACCGCTTCCACCGCTGTTTTTGTATCACCGTAAGCGGTTATTAATATAATAATTGTATCTTTTTCTATAGCCTTAATCGATTCCATAACCTTTATGCCGTCCGAATCGGGAAGGCGAAGGTCGAGAACCACCACATCCGGTAATATTGCCTTGAATTTTTTTATTCCTTCCTTTGCAGACAGGGCCGTATCCACTTCAAAGCCTTCCGACTTCAAGGAAATCTGTAAAGCTTTACAGATGGCCGGTTCGTCGTCTATTATTAATATTTTTTTTGCTTTCAACTCTAACCACCTGCTTTTTTAAATTAACCATCCATGTTTAGTAAAACACAACCATTGATGAAAATAGATTTTGA